>NZ_JBBKBJ010000018.1:0-71844 GCF_037890145.1 Phocaeicola sp. HCN-6420 | reverse complement strand
AACTTATCCGTATGATTGGGTAGGTTGGCTTTTGTTGTTTCTGGACTAACTAATTCAAGCTGTTGATAATATTCTCAACTTCTTTTATTTTTTCTTGATTTTGCAATGTCTTGTATATTTGCAGTAACTCATTTAAGACCTGTTTATAAAGGACATGTTGCTTTTCATTGCTCTTTTGATAGACTTCAATCTGCATACGAGAATATTCTGCTAATTCTGCAATTTTTGTATAGTAATCTTTATCATCCTTTATGTAAATAGAATATAGCATGGCATACACAGAATGTAAATCCCAGCAGTTAGAAATAGAATTATTAGGATGCGCATAAATGTTTTCACGTTCAGCAACCAGTAAATCCAAAAGTTGTTTACTTTCTCCTTGTTCTGTCAATTCTATGCAATGCTGCATAACAGAATCAACATGTATTGTATTAGCTTGGTACCACTTCCATGATTTTTCTTTTTCAGCCTTACTCTCGTCTGAATATTTGAGCATTAATTTAATAAATTCTGTCGCTTCTTTTCTTCTTTGTCCAACTTCAAGATATTCTTTAAAAGTTTTGAGGCATAGTTCTCTATTCTCTGTAAAGACGTTAGGCATGCAGAACTGCGGTATAAACAGCTCAAACATTATGATTAATAGTAGTTTCATTTCTTATCATTTGTTGCCATTAAAAACTCTGCAATCTGTTTGAACACAGTTCCAGCCATTAGTCCACCGCTTGCAGGTTTATCTTTCTTGTTGATGGACACAATTATGCTGTATTGAGGATTATCGGCAGGGAAATAGCCACAGAACTCTACTGCGTATTCGCCATTTGGAAGTTGTATTGTTCCTGTTGCTCCAGCTATTTTTACTTTATCAGACATGGCTGGTTTAGCCAATCCATCCGTTACTGTATATTCCAGTGCTCGCTTAATATTATTGACAGCTGCTTTATCACCAATAGTACCTTGTGCTATGGCATTATAAAAAGTCAGATTCTGCAAAGGAGTAGTGAACACTCCATATCCCGAAGGATTATAGACAAGACTGGTATCTTTCACTTGATAGCCATACTTTGTAAGTGCTTTCGCAAAAGCCTGTGCATCCTTAAATGTATGCTTGGCTGTTTTATAGTTGGCAATATTTGAAGAAAGTCCGAATCCTTGTTGTATGGTAATCTTTCCATATCCTCCTCTGTACCAATTATGGTCGAGTAAGGTGTCTTTTCCTATAATTAAAGTACCATTATCGACGTCTACAGTATCAGAAAGCTGAACAGTCTTTGTTTCCAGTGCTGCCAACAGTGAAGCGGTACGTATCAAGCCAGATTCTTGTGGCTTGATTTCTGTACCAGCAGAGGCTTTTATTTCTCCCGTCTGTACTTCCATTACAATAACTTGTCCTGATGTAGCATCAAGTTCGGACAGCCTGTTTTGTAGGATGGAATCTACTTTTATTTGTAAGGTGCTATCTATGATAGTAGATGATTGTTCTACTTTTTGTTTGATAGGGCTACAAGATATGAATGTTGCTATACTAAGTAAAAGAATTATAATATTTCTCATATCGTAATATAAAGCATTACTAAAGAATCATTTTTTTCTATACATATCCATTCCTAAATTATAAATATCATTAATAGCAAAAGTTTCACTATCAGGTAAAGTACTAGTATCTGCTGTCAAAACTTGAATGGCTTGATTTATGTAACTTTGAGGTAATTGTATTTTTGCAGTTTCTATGAAAGCTGTAACAAACAATTCAGCTGCTTTCCCTTTTTCTTTTTGGTTTTTAAGGCTTTTCACTGACTCTAATAGATTTAGTATTTTAGAGCAAGTTAAAAGATATTGTTTCCAATCTATACTTCCTTTGTAATATGTAAGTATTGCCATTATCCAATAGTGTACCTCAAAATCCAAATTTGAACTAAGCGCATTGCTATTAAATAAAGAGATTAAATGAGGCTTATTAAAATTTGTAGATAGTTTCTGTAGAAAGCTATCTAATACAGTTTTACAATATTCAAGTTCACTAGAAGTTGATTTGTCTACAATTTCTTGTGCTAATTTCTCTATAATGGATTGTATCGGAACTTGAGATTCTTGGTAGGCAATAACTCCTGCTGCAAATGATTGTAAATATATAACTACCATTTTTTGAGAAAAAAAATTACTTTCATAAGGCTTACCAGTTTTAATTTCTGAAATAATATTAAATAACTCCTTTTCCATAGAATCAAAATTGGCTGAATTGTCTTCATCATCAGCAAAAGTCATAAATGCTAAAGTAATAAGACTTCCAAAGTCTGTGGCAATATTATCATTAAGTTTCATATCTTTAATTGATTTTATTTCGAAAGATTTTAAAGGAGTGTTAATATTTAAAATGGATTATTTAAATTAAATAATTTGAATAACTCTATACATAATGCTTCGTCTTTCATTACAGGTAACTCTTTGCCTTCATAGTTTAGATGTCCGTTTGAATATACTAATCCAGAGGTTGAATGTCTTGCAACTCCCATTACTAAACCCCATTTATAGAAAGTTATTTTCTCTGCGTCGATAACTACTTTACCCACTGGACATTTTACTGTTTGTTTAAAATCAAGAATTATTTCTTGAATCCAAGTACAAGTTAAATGGTTAGAAGTTTGGACTCCTGGTGTTTTTGTTATTGTCATCATATCAAGCAAATTTAGGATAAATAATGTTGAAAATATATTCGTTATCAGGTTCTGTAGGAATAAAGAAGCCCTTATAGTCAAGTTGCTTATTCAAAAATGAACATTTGAAGGAATTATCGTAATAGTAAACGAGGCACCCAAATTCCAAAAAATAATTAGGTGCTATATTTCCTGAAAGTCCTATCAATTCAGAATTGTCACATCTTCCAAATTCAATTTTATTTTTGTATATTTTAATATGGGGATTTTCATTTTGTGCTAAAACAATACCGTTTGCAATAATTCCCGAAAAGCACATAGCAGCTGCTTTAGTTAATGATTTTACAGAACTATCTAATTGAATGTCTATAGATTGAATATAAAAGCCCTCATCCATATCTGATTTTTTATACTTTCCAATTCCCTGAAGAAAGCTGTTGATAATAAAAAAGTGTGGGAACTCATATCATGTTGATATACACTTATTATAACTATTGACGCAAATATATATATTAATTGTCTATGGATTGCAAATATTCGATAATAAAATTTCATAATATAAATGTCAAAACCAACCACGCATATCATAAACTACAAGCTATATCACATCTTTAAAAAAATAATTTTCTTAAGCTTGTATCAATGCAGAGGTAACTACCTTACCGCAATCTGTTTCGCTTAGAACTATGCCTAGCAGATATATCCATTATATGCATTTTTTCTTACATAGTAGTTTTTGAAAGTTACTGTATATTAAGAAACGGGACAAAGTTCTTTATTTCTGAAAATGGCATTCTAATAACAGAATTTTCAAACTTTGTCCCATCAATTAGAAACTCAAACAGTTATAAGTATTTAACAGTTCTTCTTGTCTAAGTCCCAAGTATCTTTTAGTTATTGTTACACTTGAATGATTAAAGAGTTCCATCAGTTTAACCAAAGCCAATTCTGCATTTTCAGAGGATTCAAACACTTTCCTGCCAAAAGTCTTTCTAAGTGAATGAGTAGAAAAATGGTCTATTTTTAGATTGTACTTGCTTTTCAACTCTTTAAGTATAATGTTTATCCATTGGATAGAATAAACCTTGTTCTTACCTTTTCCTGATAAAAAGCAAAGTTCATTCAAGTTCTGAATATTTAAAGCGGTATAGCAGTCTTTAATGTGCTTTTGAAACTCTTTATTAATTCTCACTTCCCTACGTTTGCTTGTTTTCTTTTCAGTAATAGTAAACTTTGCATCATTGCTCAAAAGCATTGCCCAAGTAAGTTGTAATAGGTCAGAAATTCGTAAGCCAAAGAAAATGCCACACCCAATAAGTAGACTTATTCTATAATTTTTATCCCTATATAATTTTCTCACTAAGTTTGTTGCACTATCCCACTGTAGGCAGTCGCTTGTTGTATAACTGTTTTTTAAACTCATATTGTTTCAGTTTTATAGGCTTAGATATAAAAGTGAAAGTATATTTAGAAAATATTTTGTAATGCGCTGATTTCCAGATTGATTTCACTTTTATGAGAAAGTGTAATTAAGCCATTATATAGATAATGACATATATAATCAGTATTAGTAAAAAAGGATTAATAATACCTATTATTATCAGTAATAGAACTATCAATATACCCCATAGTATTAATTTAGTATCATCCTCCATTTTGTAGTGTTTTTACGTTATTAAAAAATAAAGGACAACTAACTGAATAGCTGCCCTTTCTTAAAAGCTCATTTAATCAATGAACCATTTATATTTTTCATCACCATGTAAAGCTGAATTGATTCCCAAAGCCATTTCTGTAGCATTAAGAGAACGGTCTAAGAATGAATCAATATAGCTTGACTTGTTAGCTCCAGTCAATAAATTGTAGAACTTCCACATATTAAGCTCACTTCCAAAGCTGCCAAAGTTTTCATCATTAATGTATGCCTTGGCTACACTGTTTATCTGCGTATCAGTAAGCAACATTCTGGGTAGTGCTTTCTGGTAGCCTGTTGGTAAGCATTGATAAAGTCGCATTCTGCCTATTATCTGACAGAACTGGTGTTCACTCATGGAAGTGTTGCCTAACTGCTGCATCAGATAAATATGTCTGGCTGGATTGTAGTTACTGAAAAGTTCCAGTGCTGCACGATATAGCTCTGTAGTATTGCTTACTCTCAAATCATCCTTGTAACCATCCGTAAAGATGCACATGTTACAGCAGACTTGATTTTTGAATCCGATAGCCAAACGGAAAAGTTCAGGAACTTTCTTTGAATATAGATTCATCTGGTTGTAAGCTCTTACTCCTACGATGGAAAGATTCAGTTTGTTTCCTCCTACTGTTTCATAGATAGTAGGAATATCAATGCTGAAAGCACATCTTTCATAATAGATAGTCTTGTCAGATTCCAAAAGTTGATTGGCTGGTTTGTGGATTGCTTCTGGGATTCTTCCTTTAATAATGTGGCTTGTTCTGATTGTGGCTTGTTCTACCTTTTCACCACAAAAGAAAGACTGTGCTGCATCCTGTATTGTTTCCACAAACTGAGCATGATTGATTGTAAGTTCATTGTCTTTAGAGAACACTGGAGTAATGCAGTCATTCTTTAAATGATTCAATGTTACTTCCTGTGTGTTTGCTTCGATAAAATGATTGGCTGGCTTTACTGGCTCATCCATGATAATGGTAGCTTCTTCTGCATATTCACCCAAATTCATTCTTTCACGATTGTTTGCCATAGCTGGCATGATAACTAAATTTCTCATATTGATAAAAGTTTAATTGATTAATAATTCCTTTTTATATCAATATATAGGAGGGGACTAAAAGGGTTGCGGGCCATAGAAACAGACACTCTTAGCTATTTTAGCTTACTGCCTGAATGTGGAGGGGCATTTCTGTATTAAGTACCTTATACATCTGTTCTTTTGACTTTTAGTAAAACAGTATATAAGTGATTTTTTAATTAGGTAGTCTTTTTTAGTGTTATTAGCTGTATGTGGTATACAGAAAGTATATGTTATATAATCTGTATTAGAACTGAAATTATTTGGAATTTATAATCTGAGAAATCGGTAGCTAAGAGTTCAGCACCGCATTTCTCGTAATCTAACAGAAGTAAGCATTGATTTACTCTATTACTATATTTAATGGCTTGGTTTCAGTCTTGTGCATATTTACGTTTAATGCTTTAGCTATGTATTTCAAAGTAACATCTTTAGAAACTATTCTTTTGTTTAGCAGACTTCGGATCTCTTCATCGGACATATTGGCTGTCTTGCATAGGATGGCATTTAACACAGGGTTGTTTCTCTTAGTTTGTCCGTTTGAAGACTGGGTAATTTCATCGTTTCTGTCTGGTGGAATAACGTCATTGTCCAGACACCAGTCATAGATAATATGATAAAGTCTGCTTAACTGGTCATTACTTTTAAAGTCTGGAATTATGGATTTGTTGAGAATCAGAAGTCCTTTAGGTATCATTTTTATCTGTCCCTCTTTAATTGCTTTCTCCAGATATTTATCTAGCGTCTTGACATCTATTCCTAATTTGCTGGCAAGTTCAGAATGGTTAAGCGCTCCTTTATAAGGTTTCTCACTTATATATTTGTTCGTTTCCTGTTTGCATACGGACTTTATAAGTAGTAGCAATCCTTTTATTTTGGTATCTATTGTTTCATTGAAGAAACTGTTTAAAACGAAAAAATAATTCTCTCCATCTTTTTTAAAATAATATCTGTTCGGGGATTTGATTCTGGTTTCTATCTTGTCAAATATGAAATCTGCGTTTTCTATCAGTCTGGGAACAATTGATTTTACTGTGCGGAAGGATATTCTTGTTTTTGCGGCAATGTATTCCCTTGTGGTTTCTGCTATATTGGTTTTATAGTTTCCTGTGGATTTTATGCCAGCTATAGCCAGTATTGTTTCCAGCTTGTTGTTCCCCTTGATTTTATGAATGTCTTTTGTCAGTGTTATATATGATTCCATTGTGCGCAAAGGATTGGTTGTTCATTTCTTCTAGGTATATGTTGTAAATATCTCCGTTCTTTAATGCTTTGTTGTATCTGCCTGTTCCGCCTAAGTATTGTTTCAGTTCCTTTCTTGAACCGAACAGTTTGTTGTGTGGTTTGTAAATCATCATAGTCTTATTAGTTAGTTAATTAATGTAGGTTGAATCTGATAATGAAGTGAAACGAATTATCTGTTATGTAATGTAAGTAATGTATGTAATAATATGTGGACGCTTTTTCTGTGGCTTATAGGACACTTTTTTCCTAAGTTATGGGACGTTTTTTCCGTACATTTTGGGAAAGATTTCTGACCTGTTTTCAGAAGAGTTTGGAGGGATTTTTCTTCGGTGTTTACTATGTTATTCATAGCATTAAAAAGTTCCAAGTAGAATCAACACTATTATCTATTATGAAGAAAATAAACCTTTTTGGATGATTATAGGATAGACGCGGTTTGCGTCTGCCCTATAATCTTGTATAAGAAAGAAGTAGCTTTCTGTATGTGCAGGTACAGGTACTTTTTTTAAGCAGGGTATATATAGGAATTTTTTCATAAAAAAGGTACTTGCCTATATGCCTTTTCGCATGGTCAGTTGATAACCTTTTATATTTTTCTGTTTCTTTTCTATCGCATGAAAAAATTCTAGAATTGTATGTGATGTTACCGCTTTCTTTGGCTCAATGCCGAACAGATTGAATATTCTATTGATTTCTTCTTTTATAAATTTTCGTGAATACCATATGCCCACCTCAAAAGAGTTGTATATCATCTGTGAAACTTCTGTTCCCGTAATTTTTGTATGGTAGTCAGCAATAATCATTGCTTCCTTGATTTTCTTTCGGTTGTATTTCAACCGTTCTATTTCTCCCTTGCCTATTTTGTCGTATGCTTCCACAATAAAACTGTCCGCTTTCTCCAAATCCCTTTTAAACTGATATTCCATTTCCGTTTTGCATTCACCAAGCAATTCAAGTTGCTGCACCATTATCTTACGTTTTTCCTTAATGGAGTTTGATTTGTTAAGACGTTGCAATCTTTCATAATCACCGAGTTTGTAATTCAGTAGGCTATAATGGTTGATAGTGAAAGCATCGCAGCTCTTATATGATTCATGCAAATTATTGGGACAATTATAATATCCTTTCACCAATTCTGTATTGATATAGTTGTCTATCTTGAAATATCTGGTCCTTCCTTTCTCGTCCAGCATTTCTGCATAGGGCAGACTGACAAGAACAGCACTATATGCGTCTTTTGCTGAAACTGTTGTTGCATAATTATAATGATTCTGTAATATACCGTAAACGTCTTTCCAACATGAAATGCGTCCTTTCAGTTCTTCCTTGCTTCTCACTAGGAAGTTGAGGTTGGTATTGCTGATATGGTGGATAGCGGAAATACCGTTTCTGAATCTTCCCACGCATTGAATCGTGTCCGTATTCGGGTCAAATGCGGTATAGTCCGCAAAATAGCAGTCTGTCAGTAATAATATGGTTGGCTTTTCTTCTAGTTCAATATCCACCGCATTATAAAAACGTGAAGTTAGCCAGTTGTATCGCTTAATTATGTCTTTGTTCCATATATCAGAAACATTGTCAAACTTCAAGCTTTTCAGCTTTTCAACACTCTTTTCAGAACAGAATACTGCGGATTCGTCAAGCAAGCCAAGTTGGTGCATCATTGAATAAATGGTATCTGTAGAATTACAGAACACAAAGCAATTACCATTCAGGCCTGCTAACACTTCTTTTACTGCCTGCAACAGATTATTTGTCACATGGAGATTCATGTCTTTAACATAGTCGAATGTTGGTTTGATGGTAATGGTCTGGAATTTCTGCTCCTCAAAACGTGGGTCTGTAAACTCTATGGGAGTGGCAGACACCAGTGCCTTATTTTCACATTCAAAAAACAAATCCATAGGTAGTGCTATGTCGGGACGAAAACCTGAATCTTTGACTATCTTGTGGCACTCATCGAACAATAGAAAGCAGTTATAGCGTATATTCATATCCATTTCTTCAAACGCTCCCAGTACCTTGTAGAAACTTTCTGGAGTAGTGAGTATCTTGATATATTTGTTCTGTTTGATACTCCTTTCCATATATGCCACTATGTCATCTGTATAGACACCATCAGATACTCCAAAAAGATTGTCTTTCCCATGCTTCGGGTCTTTGCATTTTCCACTGATAACGGGTTTGTTCGGCTCTATTATGACTGAATTGCGATGTGCTTTTAATTCCCCGTAAGTAGCACCAAGTCCCGTAAGTTTTTTATATAATATGGTGTTGGTGGGTATTTCGGGTAGAATTTCTGTCAAGTATTGAATTTTGCCGTTTGCTTTCTTGCTGACTGTTATCTCTTTATTCTTCATATTTCTCACATTTAAATAGTTAGAAAAGGGGGAAAACTCCCCCTTACATTTGATTGGCAGATAGATTGATTAGATAGTCTGTTTCTGTTCACGTAAATACTCCAAAGTTTCATTTGTCCGCTTGATTCTGAACATTATCTTTCCCTTGAAGCAAGGCAGAATCGCACTGATTGATTCGGGATGTTCTCTGAACAATGGGATATATTGAATAATCTTCCCGATTTTAATCATTTCTTTTAGCATCTCAAACTGGAAATCTTCATTCTCATTCAAAGTATCAACTTCTTTCGGGTTTGTATCGAAGTCTGCTACATCACCAGTGAATAAATAGTTCAACAAGCCTTGATAGGATGCAACTTTCAGTTGGTATTTGAATCCTGCCACACGAGCGGATTCTATCCATGCGCAAGGTATATTGTCCTTACTTCCATAGAACTTTACTATAAGCTGTTCCTTACGTTTCATCATTTCCTGCAGGGTGTTGTAAGCACCTTGATTGTCATAAACACGAACTGAACTTGCAGCATTTACAGAATAATTAAAATTACTCATATTTATTTTACTATTATAAATTAAACATGTTTATTAGCGCAATCATTGACTTTGGCGCCTTACTGTCTTTGATTGCTGTTTTCAAAATTCTAAGATTTGTTTACTTGGTTATCGGTAATGACCTTAATTCTCCCTTACTATTCTTCGGAGCGAACTTCCTTAATATGCTGAATGGAATGAATCATTCCCGTTTAACCTTTCAATGTTCTCTTGTCCTTTTGACATTGCAAAATTAGGAAAGAAATAAGGGGTAATAAAGCGTTTTGCCTAATGCCCATGTGTGTAGAAAGCATGTCTATTTTAGTACGTAAAAAAAATGCGTACCGAAAAAATAAGCCTTTCAGTACGCATTTCTGCTATGGTTTTATGTATGTTATTTAAGAAATTACCATGTAGTTATTAGCTATGACAGACGGAAATTTTTCATTCTTGTATCTTCTAAGGAGATTGGATAACATTCTGTTTTTATTGTTCTCTGAATCGTATTCTTCATTATATCTTTTACCATCATAACCTACAGTATAGATAAGTCTCGAAATAAGTATCATCTTGTCTTTAGATACCTTTACTTTTTTATTGGGTATGGTGGTAGCTTTTCTGTTTTCTATAAAGAATAGAAACATATCAGTAAATTTCCATTTTTTATGAGATATGTCAAGACTGAACTTTTCTTTAAAATCCATCTTTGATAACAAGCTATTGTCTATAAAGCCTTTCAAGCCTATCTCTTTTAACTGTTTGATTTTTGTTTCTCTGTCTTTGTTACTATTTATAATCTTTGTGTATGATTTACTGAAATGATGAATTGCAATTTGAATGATATTTATCAAATCTTCTCTTTCTGTATAATAACTTTTTTTATTGCCTTGCTTCAAAGTAATACTTGACGCATCACACAATTTAGTTAGAAAAGTAGCAAAGTCTTCAAGTACGGACTTTCCCATAATGGGTGCATTTGTACCAATATCTTCTATAAAGTCATACACGAACAGAAGCAGATACCAAAACTTGCTAACATCTAACTTATACGCTTCAATGGTATTCTGTAAATCTTCATTAGATAAAAATTTCTCTTTGAAAGAATCGTCCAATTTTCTGTATTCTCGTTTCTTGTATTCTTCCAAAGTTCCTTTGAATGTTTTCATCTCTTTGGCTCTCTCGTATCTTTCTTCATCAGATAGATTTCTTTCCGCATATCTGTTGGCAAATATGGCTGGTGCGGAAGATACATCTTCATAATCGGGTAGGAAGTGATTGGCTACTTCCCACACATATTCCAGAAGTGGTTCATCAAGGCATTTATAGCTTTCATACCAACCTATCTTTAAATCTGGTAGTTCCTCTATTAATTGCAATTGTTTCATTGACCATGTTATGTTTGTTATACTGCAAAATAAGAGAAAAGTCTGCAATCTTTTCAGACTACAGACTTCTTTTTATTATAATAGATTCTTCATTGCATCATCCACTTGTTCGTTATCAAATTTACTAAGATATATCTGGGTAGTTTTTATATCTTGGTGTCCTAAAGCTTGTGATATGATTCCAATGTTTACTCCAGATTTCTTTAATATGGTAGCGAATGAATGTCGAGCAACGTATGTGGTTACTTCTGCCGTTATCCCTAGTTCTTTAGCAAAGGCTCTCAATTCAGTATTTACTTGATGGCAGATTTTATGTACTCTGTTACTTTTTTGCATGGGTGTTATATGCCGTTTGCAATGTAAAATAGGAAATAGATATTCTGCTTCTTGTTGATAAGTAGAATATTTTGCAATTATTGTTGAGGCTTCTTTTGATAATAGAAGATTGATATTGCCATGTGTTTTTTGTCTTTGGTAAATCAGTCTGTCCTCAACAATGTTATGATGCGTCAAGTTAGCAATATCCACAAACGAGATTCCTCCACATAAATAGGAGAAAGAAAACAAATCGTGAGTAAGTTGTCTAAGTCTACTTTGATTTGTACAATCTGCATTTATAATTTTCAGAATATCATTTTTGGATAAGGCTCTTTTAATAGTTTTGGTATTGAAGTGGCTTAACTTGTATTCAATAAACGGATTCTTTTCACGTGCCACTATCTTTGCTTCTATTGCTTTATTATAGGTAGCTCGTAAAGTACGGAACTGATAACTGAGAGTTGTGTCTTTGTTCCCTTTACTTCGCATCCAGTCCTCAAATTTTTTGCAGAAAGAAACGTCGATATGGCTGAAAGTATAATTTAGCTTTTTACCTTTATTGAAATTGCGCAGGGTATTGTATGAGTTTAGGTAAGCATAACTATTACCAATTCTACCTTTCTGCTTTAAATCTTCGATTAGTGACAGGTAGAATTCTTCAACCGTTTTTGCTTTAATTGAATCTTTCTGTTCATTGATAAGGGAAGATGCCGTGAATTCCTCCTTTTTGAGCTCTTTATCAAGTACCTTAGACTGATATTCCATTTCAGTTTTCAGAATGATTTGTTTGATTTGATTTCTATTGGGACAATTTGTTCTTGGTTGGTTTTTACTAAAGTCCCAGTGTTGAGGATTAACGGATATGCCTAAACTTTTCATTGTACGTTTTCCATCTTTGGCTATTCTTACCATTAATGGCGATTCTCCGTTTGCAAGCACTTTATGCTTGTAGCAAATAATAGAAATTGCAGCTTTCATAAAAAATACGGTTGACTTCTTGGTTGACTTTTCGCGTCAACCACAGCGTCAACCGCTATAGCTTTATAAACTATATAAAAACAAAAAAGCATCGACAATCATCAGATTATCAATGCTTTTTACCAGTCGGGGTGACTGGATTCGAACCAGCGACCACACGCCCCCCAGACGCGTACTCTAACCGGGCTGAGCTACACCCCGAATTGCGGATGCAAAGGTAAGGCTTTATTTTAAACTAACAAATTATTTCGGATAGTTTTTTCTACTTTTTTAGGAAGAGCACGTTGCTGCAAAATATCAGGTTTTGTAGTTATGTTTGAAAACAAAAGAAATAGACTTTGCTTCCAGCATTCCTGAAAAATTACTGCTCCTGCAACGGCTCCGACCGTTTAGCCCATTGTTTCGCTGTAGAAGTCGAACATGTCGTACACCTCATCCTGAGTAGCCGTCTGGTTGATATGGACATCACCAATCTCTCCCAGCAAGGTAAAGTTGACGTTACCCAGTGAGGAATTTTTCTTGTCATGCTTCATGAACTCATACAGGCGCTCATAATCCTTGCAACTGAATTCCAGTTTTCCGTAATGATCTTTGATGAACTGTATGGTCTGGCGTAGTTTGTCCTTAGGGAAGCCGACTTTCAGGTGAGAATAATACAATTCGCACACCATACCCCAGGCTACCGCATATCCGTGCAGTACAGGATGTTTGGTTTCGAGGGCAAAGCTTTCGAAAGCATGTCCTATGGTATGTCCAAAGTTCAGAGCCTTACGGATACCCTTCTCAAACGGATCTTGTTCCACGACTTTTTCCTTTACCTGGATAGATGTGTCTACCAACTTCTGCAAGTGCTTGTAATCCACATGCTCCAGACTGAAATTAAGAAGCTCGCTCCAGTGATCTACATTGCTGATAAGTCCGTGCTTCAGCATTTCGGCATATCCCGACAAGATATTAGGATGGTCGAGCGATTTCAGAAACTCGCAGTCTATCAGTACATAGTTGGCAGGGGCAAACGCTCCGATTTCATTTTTCAAGCCATTGAAGTTGATGCCTGTTTTGCCTCCTACCGAAGCATCTACCATGGCCAGCAGGGTAGTCGGAATATTAATCATGTCGATACCCCGTTTGAAAGTGGCCGCAGCGAAGCCGCCCAGGTCGGTTACCATGCCGCCACCAAGGTTAATCAGCAGTGAATGGCGTGTCCCCCCCTTGCTGCTCAACTGATTCCATACGTAAGCAAGGGTTTCCAGATTCTTGTGTATATCTTCTACTCCTATACAGATATGTTCGGCATGAGCCAGAAACGGATATTTCTCGATGATGGGAAGGCAGTACATGCGTGTGTGCTCATCGGTCAGGATAAACACTTTGTCGTACGGCTGGCTGGCAACCGCATGCTGCAGGTTTTCTTCCAGTGCGTGACAGATTACAACTTCTTGTTTGCTCATAAATCTCTCGTTTTTCTTGCAAAAATAGAAAAAAAGTAAAAAGTAGATGTCTGTACGTTGACAATTAATTATTTTTGTACAGTATTTACCAATAATTGATTTTTTTATGAAAGGAATATTACCCGTTGCATGTAGATATGTAGGTTACGTATTGCTTATTTTTTCTGTTTTTGTACCTTTGCTGATGTATATGTTCGGACTTGTACACGATGGTAATCTGCTGTATATCAAGTTGGGAATGAAGCTGGTCATCTGGATATCACTGTTCATGATCTTTCTGGCAAGGGCAAAAGAAGAGAACGAAGAGATTGCCGGTATTCGTGGCAAGTCTATGAAATATGCCTTATACTTGTGGGGAGTATATTATATCGTGATGTTAGTAAAAGGCACCATCAGCCATGATTTGCAGGTAGCCGACAATTCAGTCGGTATTGTATACATGATTATCAACGTCCTCTGCTGGGAGTTTTTCTTGCAGAAGCATCGCATCGAAAAAACATTCAGAAGAAAATAATCATTAAAAAAGGTTTAGCAATTAAACCTTTAAAATGTTTCAATGTCAAACCAACGTTGAAAACATTGTATTAGATTATAAGAATGAAAAAATGGGTGATGGGGTTGCTACTGGTATCCTGCGGGATAGTTGCTTTTGCACAAAGCGGAGGTAGCAAAGGTTTAGTTTCGGGAACTGTTGTCGACAATGATGACAATTCGCCGGTTATGCAGGCTACGGTACAGATACTTGCAGTGAAGGACAGTTCGATGGTTACAGGAGATGTAACGAACAACGATGGGCGATTTGCCTTGTCTGTGCGTCCTGGAAAATATTTGTTGAAGGTGTCTTTCGTGGGGTATACACCGACATTCCAGTCGGTCACGCTCACAAAGGCGAAACCGCGTGTCAGTCTGGGTACTATCAAGCTGCATTCGGATGCTATCATGCTTGAAGGAGCGGTCGTAGTGGCGCAGGCTCCCGAGGTTACTGCTTCCGAAGATACGCTGGTATACAACAGTTCTGCCTATCGTGTGCCCGAAGGATCGGCATTGGAGGAGCTGGTCAAGAAGTTGCCGGGGGCCGAAATCGACGATGATGGAAAAATAACAATCAACGGTAAGGAAATCAATAAGATTATGATTGACGGCAAGGAATTCTTTGCCGACGACCCGAATATTGCCATGAAGAACTTGCCGGTGAATATTATCGATAAGATACGTGCCTACGAAAAACAGTCGGATATGGCCCGGATGACGGGAGTGGACGACGGTGAGGAAGAAACGGTACTCGACCTGACTGTAAAGCCGGGCATGAACAAGGGATGGATGGGTAATGTGGATGTTGCCGCCGGAACAAAAGACCGTTACAGCGGAAAGGCAATGGTCAATTACTTTCAGGGTAAGAAACAGTTTACTGCCATCGGATCGCTGAACAATGTCAACGACAATAGTTTCCCCGGTGGCGGAGGTGGTTTCCGTAAGGGAAATAACGGACTGACTGCCATAAAGATGTTCGGTATCAATTTTGCTACCGAGAGAGAAAAACTGAAAACAGAAGGTAGTGTAAACTTCAATTACAAGGATGCCGATATAGTCAGCAAGCAGGCTTCCGAAACGTTTGTGTCGTCGGAAAGCAGTTCGTTTAAGAACGCGATGGATCATTCCCGCAACAAGACGACAAACTTTGTGGGCGATGCATACATTGAGTGGAAACCGGATACGATGACAACTTTCATTTTCCGTCCGCGTATCAGCTATGGAAAGACTGATAACTCTACCGGACAGAACTCTTATACATTCGGACAGGACCCCGGATATTCTACCGACGAATTGTTTGGTACCGACGATTTGACCTCGCTCGTACCCGAAGAGGATATCGTAAATACGGTCTTGAAAAATACCTTGAAGAAAGGAGATGACCTTACGGCTGGAGGTTCTGTCATCGTCAATCGCCGTCTGGGCAAGGCTGGCAGAAATATTACTTTCCGTGGAAAGTATAATTATACGAACAGCAGCAGCGAGCAGTTCTCAACTTCCAGAACCGACTATTTCCAGAAAACTCCGGAGGAAAGGCTGGAAATATTGAACCGTTATATAACGACTCCTACCAAAACATCCGACTATAGTGCAAAGCTGACGTATAGCGAGCCGATTTTCAGAGGAGGCTTCCTGCAGTTCAGCTACAACTTCCAGTATAAGCATTCTACAACCGACAATTCTACGTTCGACATGGGAAATGAATGGACTGTGAACGATGGAGTGAACGGTGATATTCAGGGTGTTTATAATACCGACCTGAGCAAGAGCGCTGCATACAATTACTATAATCACCAGATGGATGTGACATTCCGCTGGGTGCGCGAGAAGATGAGTCTGAATGCCGGAGTCAGCTTCCAGCCGCAGAAATCGGATTTGTCGTATAAGAAAGGAGAGCTGGATACGATGACCGTCAGAAATGTATTCAATTTTACTCCGACGTTCGACTTCCGTTATAAATTCTCCAAGACAAGCCAGTTGCGTCTGCGTTATCGTGGAAAGGCTGCACAGCCGGACATGGTAGACTTGCTGCCTATTTCGGATAATACCGACCCGCTGAATATCCAGAACGGTAACCCGGGACTGAAGCCTACGTTTACCAACGAGTTGCGTGCCGAATATAATTTCTTCAATACAGACAAGCAGCGGGGTATGTTCTCGTTCTTCCGCTATCAGAATGTACTGAACGACATCAGTAACCGTAGGGTATACGATCCGCAGACGGGTGGATATGTTACTACTCCTGAAAATATCAACGGAAACTGGAACCTGATGGGAATGGTGGGTACCAATACCGCTTTGCGTAATAAGAAGTATACCATCAATACATTTACTCGTGCAAATTACCAGAATATGATAAGCTACATCAGCGATAAGACGGTAGTGACCGATACCGACAAGAATACTACCAAGCGCCTGTCGTTGGGAGAACGCTTGAGAGGTACTTACCGCAATGACTGGTGGGAGTTCTCGCTGAACGGATCGCTGGATTATACTCATTCGCGCAACAGCTATCAGGAAAGCAACAATATGGATACTTATCAGTTTGCTTATGGTGCCAGCACCAACGTGCGGTTGCCGTGGAACATGTCAATATCTACCGACTTGTCGCAGAACTCGCGTAGAGGATATACAGACTCGAGCATGAATACCGATGAACTGATCTGGAATGCACAGATCTCTCAGGATTTCCTCAAGGGTAATGCCGCTACGGTGAGCATTCAGTTCTACGATATCCTGAGAAACCAGAGCAACATCAGCCGTACTATCAGTGCTGCCATGCGTCAGGATACCGAATACAATGCCATTTACAGTTATTGCATGGTACACTTTATTTACCGCCTGAATCTGTTTGGCGGAAAAGGTGCTGCCAAGGGCGGACCCGGAATGGGAGGCCCCAGAGGAGGATTCGGCGGACCTCCTCACCGTCGTTTCTGATTTTTAGAAGGTTAGAGTTATAAAATCTGAAAGAGTTTCATCACTACCTCTCGGCAGGGAAAAGATGAAACTCTTTTTAGGTTATAGTAAGGGTGTTTTACTGTCTTTACATGTTTGCGGAATCATTTAATTTTCATTACTTTTGCTCGCATCGCTGAATATAATGTTATGAAAAAACTTTTAAACATTCTTTTGTTCTTGTCTTTCAGTGTTTTAGCTAATGCTCAACTGAATTGTACATTTACTCATTATTCGCAGGAGAACGGTTTGTCGGAGAATTCGGTTATGGATATGGTACAAGACCACGACGGAATGATATGGTTTGCTACGTGGGATGGTATCAACCGCTTCGACGGCTACGACTTCAAGGTGTACAAGGCACGTAAGGAAAACGAAATGCGCTGGAGTTCCAATCGGGTAGACCATCTGCAGGTAGACAGACATGGGGATGTGTGGTGCATTACTTACGATGGCAGGGTGTTCCGTTTCGATAAGCGGATGGAAACATTTACAGAAGTACCGGCCGAGGGGACTGGCAAAGATTTGGCTGTCACGTCTATCCTGCCGCTCGACAATGGTACGGTATGGCTGCTTACCGACAAGAATGGAGGCATCAGGGTAGTGCCCGACAGTAAGACGGGCAAACTTACATCGAAGGTGTATCTGTCTACGGCTGCCAAGGAGAAGGGCACGGCTATCAATACGGTCTTTCTGGATGCGAAGAACAAGGAATGGCTGCTTACTCAGGACGGGTTGTTTGCGATAGATGGCAGCACCGGAAAGAAATCTTCTTTTTTCGTAAATACGCATTTGGAATCGGGGCGTGCGGGGCAGTCTTTTTTTTCGGCGGTTTCCGTGAACGAACACGTTTATTTTACTTCCGGCTACGGAAGGATATGGAAGTATTCGCTGAAGGATGAATCTTTCGAGTTGAAGGAATTGTCTTTGGAGGACGATATTGTTGCCATTCGCCGGCTGGCTGGTAATAAAATTATTATGGCTACCCGCAAGTCGGGATTCGTGGTGAGCGATGAGTCGCTGGATAATCTGACTTATTATAATCCGGCAGATAAATTCGATTTTTCCCGTTTTCCTGTCCGTTCGCTGTATGTAGACAGCCACAGCGAGGTCTGGTTTGAAGTGCAGAAAGTGGGCTGCGTATGCCACTTCAATCCTTCTACCGGAGTATTCAAGGTAGAGCAAGCCTCGGTAGAGCAGGAACCGGGTGATGCGCCTAAGTTTGCCGTTTGTGAAGATAAGCAGGGTGATTTGTGGGTACATCCGTTGGGAGGAGGATTGTCGTGGTTCGACAGAAGGCAGAACTGTCTGCTGCCGTTTTACAACGAGACCGGTGCCGACTCCTGGCGCTTTTCGAACAAGCTGCATGCCATGATGCTCGACCATCAGGGCAACCTGTGGCTGGGAACACACTCGAAGGGGCTGGACAAGGTGACTTTCTTTAAAAATGAATTTAACCTGCTGAAACCGCTCGACTGTAACTACGATACCAATGCCAATCAGGTACGTGCGCTTTGCGTGGATTCGCGCAAGCAACTCTGGATAGGTACGCGCGACGGCAAGATATCTGTTTATTCGCTCGATTTCAAACGCCGGGGGTATCTGACGACAGACGGGAGGATTGCTTCTGCGGGTACTCTTTTCAAGGGATCGGCTTACAAGATTATAGAAGATTCGAAAGGCAATATATGGATTGCTACCAAGGGAAACGGACTGCTTCAGTTGATTCCTCAGGGAGATGCATACAGGTTGCTGCACTATACATACGATGCCGGCGATATTTACAGCTTGAGCCATAACAGTGTGTACGATTTGTGCGAGGATGGTTACGGGCGCATCTGGGTGGTTACTTTCGGAGGGGGTATCAATTATATCGAACGCCGTGACGACGGTAGTGTCCGTTTTGTCAACTCGCGGAATAACCTGAAATCGTATCCGATAGAGCGCTGTTACAAGGCACGCCGCATCAGGCACGACCGGAATGGAATGCTGTGGGTGGCTACTTCCAACGGACTGTTGTCCTTCAGCGAAAAGTTTGCACACCCCGGCAGTATCAATTTCCACCTCCATGTATATATACCCGGCCAGCGGGAAACGTTGACGTGCAACGATATATACGATATTCTGCTTACTCACGATAACCGTCTGTTCTTTGCTACGTTTGGCGGAGGACTGAATGAACTGAAAAGCGTCGACAAGCAGGGCAATGCACTGTTTCTGGCCTATGGTACCAAAGACGGGCTTCCTACTGACGTGCTTTTCTCGCTTGCCGAAGACAAGAGCGGAAACGTCTGGATGGGATCGGAAAGCGGATTAAGCAAGATGAATGTTGCAAATCACCATTTCGACAATTACTTGAAGCAGGAAATCGGAGAAGAGCTTCTGTTCGAAGAAAGTACGGCAATTGCTTCCGGCGACGGACGCCTGATGTTTGGTACAAACAGGGGATTGTTGTGTTTCAATCCTGCCCAGATACGGAAGAATGCTTATGTGCCTGAAATCATTTTTTCGGGTTTGAAGATTGCCAATAAAATCGTTTTGCCGCAAGCAGGGTCTGTTTTGCCCGAGTCATTGAACAGCTTGTCGCACCTCCGGCTTTCGCACAAGGAGAATACGGTGACTTTAGCGTTTGCTGCACTCGACATGAGTTTCCCCGAGAATGTGCAGTATGCTTATATTCTCGAGGGGTTCGACAAGGAATGGAACTACGTGGGCAAGCAGCGTACGGCTACCTATACCAATCTGCCGAAGGGAAATTATGTTTTCCGTGTGAAATCGACGAACGGAGCCGGCATCTGGGTAGAAAACGAACATAGCCTGAAAATTACCGTCAAGCCTTCGTTCTGGGAAACTCCTTATGCGTATGTACTTTACGTGGTGGCGTTTATGCTGGTCTTGCTGGGAGGAGCTTATATATTGTTCCTTATTTACCGGTTGAAGCATGAGGTGTCTGTCGAACAGCAGGTTACCGACATGAAGCTGCGTTTCTTTACCAATATCTCGCACGAGCTCCGTACTCCGCTTACACTGATAGAAGGACCGCTGGAATATATTCTGAGGCGTGCCGACCTGAATAAGGAGGTACGCGAGCAGTTGCAGGTGGTGGAGCGTAACACACACCGTATGCTGAGGCTGGTCAACCAGATACTTGACTTCCGCAAGATACAGAATCACAAGATGAAACTTTGTGTGGAGCAGGTAGACATCGTAGCCTTTGTACGCAAGATTATGGAGAACTTCGAGTCGGTGGCAGAGTCGAACAAGATAGACTTTATTTTCGAGAGCGAACAGGATGAACTGAAACTGTGGGTAGATGCCGATAAGGTGGAAAAAATAGTATTCAACCTCTTGTCGAACGCGTTTAAGTATACGCAGCCCGGAAAGACGATTACCGTATTTATACACGACAATGAGGGTAGCGTGACGGTAGGCGTGCAGGATCAGGGTATCGGTATTCCCGAAAGCAGGAAAAATTCTTTGTTCGTACGTTTCGAAACCCTGCTCGACAAGAATCTGTTTAATCCGAACAGTTCGGGTATCGGGCTTTCGCTGGTAAAGGAGCTGGTCGAGATGCATCATGCTACCATACGGGTGGAGAGTAAGGAAGGAGAAGGAAGTTGCTTTATGGTCGACTTCCTGAAAGGAAAGGAGCACTATGGCGAAGAGGTGGAATTTGTCCTCTCGGATAATGTGCAGATGATGGATGCCATCAGCAAGCAGGAGGTTCCCGATGAAGTGGTGGCAGTGGCTGCCGGAGATTCTGTTGCCGGCGAGAAGGAGAAAAGTGAAACCGTTCCCGAAGCAACCATGCTGCTTGTCGAGGACAATCTGGAACTGAGATTTTTCCTGCGCAGCATATTCGGCTCACGCTTCCGCATCATCGAGGCTGTCAATGGGGTGGAAGGACTGGAAAAAGCCGTGAAGTTTGTTCCCGATATCATTATCAGCGACATCATGATGCCCGAAAAAGACGGTATTACGCTGGTTCGTGAACTGCGTGAGGAACTGACCACCAGCCACATTCCTATCGTGCTGCTTACGGCAAAGACCGATATGGATACCAAGCTCCAGAGCTTGAAGCTGGGTGCCGACAGTTACATTACCAAGCCTTTCAGTGCGACCTACCTCGAAGCTCGTGTCGACAATTTGCTGGCACGTCGGCAGAGGCTGCGCCAGTTCTACTGCGACCGTCTGATGAACATCAATCCCTCCGAGGTGGAGAACGAGGAAGAGGAAGTC
Organism: Phocaeicola sp. HCN-6420; assembly: GCF_037890145.1. Lineage (NCBI taxonomy): Bacteria > Pseudomonadati > Bacteroidota > Bacteroidia > Bacteroidales > Bacteroidaceae > Phocaeicola > Phocaeicola sp. HCN-6420. The sequence goes on along the minus strand of NZ_JBBKBJ010000018.1, from coordinate 50,432 downwards.
GATATGATGTCGGATCAGGACCGTCGTTTCCTCGACCGTCTGACCGACTTTATGGAGCGCAATATCGACAACGGCGAACTGGTGGTCGACGATCTGGTACATGAAATGGCAGTGAGCCGTTCGGTCTTTTTCAAGAAGCTGAAATCGCTGACGGGGCTTGCTCCGATAGAATTTATCAAGGAAATGCGTGTGAAACGTGCTGCCCAGCTCATTGAAACGGGCGAGTTCAACATGACTCAGATATCTTACATGGTAGGTATCAACGATCCGCGCTATTTCAGCAAGTGCTTCAAGCAGCGTTTCGGCATGACTCCTACCGAATATAAGGATAAGCAAAAAAATAAGTAAGGGCTTCTCGCTCCTTGTCGTTGGTTCTTTTCCGGAAATTTGTACAAATCTTTTTGAGGTTTTGTACAAATTTCCGGATTTTTTGTACAAAAACACGCCTGTAGGTGCCGGCATTTTCTCTATAGCCTGCCGGTATTTCTGTGAAAATCTGTCGTTTTTTTTTCTTATTGCCTGACTCATTTATGCTGGTAAAAAGGCATGAAATATCGGTTTTGTATATAGATTATTAGGAAAATAATTTGTTTTTTGTGTATTTTATCGGGAAATTATTATATTTGTTGCACTTCTCTTAAGGGAAAAAATCAAGATTCTTTGATGAGAGAAGATTTTTGGATAGGTGAGTTTTAATATAAAGTAATAGTATATCATGGCTTTCTTTTATAAAAATGAACATATTTCCTGCACCAATTACGCAGAAGGATTCAATAAAATTTTTTTATTGAAGGAAATCCCCGAAGGCCATGTTGTGGAACGTCAGTATCTGGATACTACGTTTTTGGTCTTTATGCTGGAAGGTGATGTAGAGATACGGTATGGGGTAGATAAATATTTTCATCCTCAGTCGGGACATTTATTTTTGCTGCCAAAAAATCAACAGATTATTGCTTATGCCCGTAAAGCTACGACTTTATTGTTGTGTTCCTTTGTTAGCGACTTGAAGTTGTGCTCACGCTTTTCTATCCAGCAGTTGTCGCATTATGTAATTGGAGAAGTTTCTCAGGAGCCCCATTGCCTGAAGCTGGACGAACGTATTCAGAATTTTCTTCCTCTGCTTGTCAGCAGTTTAAGAGAGGGACTGGGTTGCGTACATTACCATCAGATAAAGCGCGATGAGCTGTTTTTGTATCTACGTGCCGGCTATACAAAGGAAGAATTGGCATTGTTCTTCTATCCGATTTTGGGTAAGGATATGGAGTTCAAGGATTTTGTGCTGATGAATAGCCGTTCGATATTCGATGTTAAGGATTTTGCCATACGTGCCAACATGAGCCTGAGCACGTTTAACCGGCGCTTCAAGGAAACTTTCAATGCTACGGCGAAGACGTGGCTGCTACTGCGCAAGCAGGAGTTTGTAAGAAGCGATGTCACGCTGAGCACCCTGCCTTTCACTGAGATTGCAGAGAAGTATCAGTTTTCCTCTACGTCGTACCTGACAACCTTTTGTAAAAAATATTTTGGAAAAACACCTAATGAATTGCGTAAGGAAGCGCTTGAAGAAAAAGCCGGACAGCTTGAATAAACAGATGTCCGCTTGCGGGCAATGCGTGTAAAGTGTAATTCTTTGACGCGAATTTGTAATTTTCAATCTTCGGTAGTGGCTTACCTTTGCAAAGAAATCAAAAAGATACTATTAATGATGCGGAAAAGTAGAAAATTGTTCTTTCTCTGCGCCTTTCTGTATTTTGGAGGTAGTGGAAATGCTCAAAATGTCGCTTTGAAGACCAACGCCCTTTACTGGGGAGCTACTACTCCAAACGCCAGCATCGAAATTGGTTTAAGCCGGAAGTTTACCACCGACTGGCAGCTGGCATACAATCCGTGGACGTTCAAGGATGACAAGAAAATGCGTTTCTGGCTGGTGCAGCCGGAGTTGAGATATTGGTTTTGTGAGAAATTCGAAGGACATTTCGTGGGAGTCCACCTGCACGGAGCACAGTATTACGGAGGTTTCAACGACAAGCGTTACGACGGTTATCTGGCCGGGGGAGGTGTCACCTATGGCTATAACTGGATATTGTCGTCGCACTGGAACCTGGAGGCACTGATTGGTGCCGGATACGCCCGTCTGTGGTATAAGGAGAGTCCCCGCATACCTTGCAGCAAGTGTCACGAAGATAAGACCAAAGATTATTGGGGGCTTACAAAATTGGCTGTATCGGTTTCTTATATCTTTTAAACGTTTGCAATATGAAATTCAGATATACATATTTGTTTTGTGCCGGATGCTTGTCGCTGGGAGTGGCTGGCTGTGCATCATCGGGTATGAGTAAGAAAGTTTCGGTCACACCGGTACGTACGCTTACCCCCGACAGCATGTCGACTGTCGACGTGGATGTCAACATCCATATCCCGAGCCATGCCTTTACCGGCAGGAGCCGCCTCATTGTCGTTCCGCAGTTGCTGCAGAAAGATTCGATGCTGGCAGAATATACTCCCATGGTGTTCGATGCTCCTATTTATAGTAAGAAGATGAACCGCCGTGTGCTTCTCGACGGCTATGTAGATACGCTGGCAAATGCCGCACGCAAGGTAAACAACCGCAAGGAATACGACGTAAACTATTCCGAGCGGGTAGCTGTTCCTGCCGATATCGACGGCGGGCGCATTGTTGCCGTCCTGTCTACCGACGGATGTGGTGAATGCAGCATTGCCGATACCGTAGATATTGCCTACATCAACAACATCCCTACCCTGATAGAACCCAAGAAATCGCTTCAGCTTAACTGGATTGAGCCGGAGTTCGTAATCCGTCCCAAGATTATGGAAGGCAGGGGAGAAGCCTTGCTGCAGTTTGTGATAAACCGTTACGACATCAATCTGTCGCTGGGCGATAACCGCAACGAGATGAACCGCATGCTTGCCACGCTGCAGAAAATCGTGACCGACTCGCTTGCCACGCTGAACAGCGTAAGCATTTACGGTATGGCGTCGGCCGACGGTTCGTATGCCTTCAATACCACGCTGGCTCGCAACCGTGCCAATTCGGCAAAGAACTGGCTGGTAGACCAGCTTCATTTCAATGCTTCGCAGGCGTCACGTTTCAGTATCGGTTCCCGTCCCGAGGGCTGGATGCCGGTGCTTCAGGCAATGACAGCCGACGGACATCCCGACTCGCTGAAAGTGAGAGAAATCATCGACAAGTATAATGCCGAGAACGACGATGTGGCAGAACGCTATATCCGCCGTCTGTCTTGCTGGAACGACATCAAGAACAAGTACCTGCAAAAAGACCGTAAGGTAGAATATGTATATACGTATACACTGAAGAGCTTCACTACCGATGCCGAACTGCTCGACATGTACGGCAAGCGTCCCGATGCCTTCAACGAAGAAGAGCTGCTGCGCGTATCGACGCTGAAGAAGACTCCCGAAGAGAAGAAGGAAGTATACCGCACCATTCTGCATTACTTCCCGCAGTCGCAGGTGGCAGCCAACAATCTGGCAGTGCTCCTGCTGCGTGAAGACAAGGCAGACGAGGCCGAGGCAGTGCTTGACGGACTGAAGGAATATTCGCCCGAGGTACTGAATACCAAGGCAGCCGTATATGTGTACAAGGAAAACAACGAAAAGGCAATCGAACTGCTGCAGACCAATACCGAACTGCCTCAGGCACGCTACAACCTGGCATTGCTCAAGGCACAGGAAAGAAAGTTGCAGGAGGCATACACACTGATGCAGGGCTACGAAGACGTGAATGCGGCAGTCGTATCTCTGAGTGTAGGCGATACGCAGCATGCTGCTTACATTATGGAACGCTGCGAGGATAATAGTCCGCTGGCGGAATACGTACGTGCACTGATAGCTGCACGCATGCAGCTGGAGGCAGAAAAGGTAGCTGCGCCTCTGAAACAAGCACTGCCCGACAGCCGGTTGAAGGAACGAATGAAGACCGAGCCCGATTTCCTTCCTTACCTTACGACACCGGCATTTCAAGCATTGACAGGAGGAAAAGACTATGAGTAAAGGAATGAAGATCATAATATATGTATTGCCGGTGGCTATGTGCCTTTTGTGGAGCAGTTGCATACGCGATACGGTTCCTCCCTGTCCGCCGCTGCAGGTTACACTTACGGTAAAAGACAAGAACTACTTCAACATCGACGATGCCGTGAAGCTGGGACTGATGGAGCGCAAGGCAGAAAACCTGCCGTTCCGCGACTACGTGAGCACGCTGTACTACATTGTACACGATGCCGAAGGAAAGGTAGTGGCAGAGCAGAAAACTACGTCGGTAGACAACGACGACCAGACACAGCTTATCACCCTTCCCGAGTCGCTGCCGTATGGAAAATATACCCTTACCGTATGGGGAAACATGAAGAGCGACGAACCGCTGGGCGAAGATGCTACTACGGCAGAAATGGAAGCTGTGGGTGCGGCTGCAAACGATGTTTATCTGGCAAGTGCCACGTTCGATTACCGCTACGGCAACGAAAAACATTCGCTTGCCATGGAGCGTACCAAGGGCAACCTGCTTATCAAGGCTGAGGGAATCCCCGATAACATCGACTTCTCCACCAAGGATATACAGGATATTTTCAATTTTGTGGACAATGGTTTCCATTATTCCAGTCTGACCGATATACATACCGAGCTCGACTGGCAGGAAATACGCAGTGAGATAAAGAGCGAAACCCTGATGTGTCCCTCTCCGTCGTACGAAGGTTCTACGCTGAGTGTGACATTCTTCGATAAGTCGGCAGCCGGAACTCAGGGCAGGGCAACCTATTATCCTATGCTGGAACCACAGGACGTAAACATCACCATGGGGCGTAACGAGATTACCATCCTGAAGTATGTGTATGTAGACGAAGGTGGAAGCGGTGAGGGCGATTTCGAGATTTACCTTCGGGTGAACGACAACTGGGAGTTGCTGCACAATATGGAACTGGATTAATTGATAATGTTATTATTTATATTTTAAAATTTTAAGTATGAAGAAAAATTACTTATTGGGAATGGCTTTGATGGCTTCATTGTCATTCTATTCTTGCGACAAGGAAGTTGTCTATGTGCAAGACGGAAATGGTGTAGAGAGTGTGACTGACGGTGCTCAGATTATCACATTGCAGGTGGAAAATGGTGGCGACGGACTGGCTACCCGTGCTGGACGTCCGCTGTATAGTGCTGAGGCTAAACAGACTATTGAGAATGTAAAGCTGTGGATTTGTGATAATACTGGTAAGGTGGTATATGTAAAAGAAATCTCTGATTGGAATACTGATGGTTCAACAGTATATACTACTGGTGGTCACGGTCGGCAGACTACTATCGAACTGAAGGATGCAGATAAACTTGCTGCCGGTACTTATAAGATTTATGCGGTAGGTTATAGCAGTAACAGTGATTATACTTTAGATGCTGTAACAAGTGTTGCAAAAGAAGGTACTTTCAAGGAAAACATGGTGTTGCCAATTAAAGATGGCGCTGCGAATAAGATTGGTGAAGAAATCTTTGCCGGACAAATAATGGAATTGACTGTTACAGAAGGAAAAGGTTTCAAGGAGCCGATAGTACTGAACCGTCAGGTAGCAGGTGCTTTTGCTTATGTTAAGGATATTCCTTATATGGAAGGTGCTAAGTATTTGAAACTGGTTGCAAGTGCTCAGAATGAGTCATTGGTTCTTGGTCATTTCAATAGCTTTGATCTTACTGGAAATGGTTCTGGTAATGATGTTAATGTAAAATATGTAGTAAACGGTACCAATGGTAAATCTGGAAGTGAAACTTATGAGATTAGCTCTATTGATTTGACTCAGTGGTTTACAAATATTGCAGATAATGACGGTGATAATTTGATTGATGCGGGTGATAATTGGAAGAATCCATATTCTTCAGAAGGTCATCCTACTTTCCAGAAAGGTTCTGCTTTTGGTGGTGAATTTGTTATCCCGTTTGCACATGTAGATGGAAAACAGACTTTGACTTTGCAATTGACAAATGAAGGTGGAACAGTACTCAGAAGCTGGAAAGTGAATCTGGGTTCAGCGGATGAACAGTTGAAGCAAACAATTACATGCTGGAATAGTGAATCTACTGACTGGAGCACTTCTCTTTCTGGTGAATCTTCAAACACCTACAGCCTCGTACGTAACCACTTGTATGGTATTGGTACCAGAATGAATGATGAAGTAGATCCCGAACAGCCGGGTGTTGATCCAGATCCAGATCCAGAAGATCCAGATGACAAGCCAGAATCATTGAACAACAAGCAAGAACTTGTATTGAAAGTAAACGATAACTGGGAAGTTATTCACGGAATGGAACTGGATTAATTTTCAGACCGATAAATCAAATAGTATTGCCTGACATGCAGGCAATACTATTTTACCCTGTTTTTTTGAACTTCCGAAGGCAAGTAACAAAAAGCTCTTCTGCAAGACGCCGGCAACAGTGAGATTTTTCATGAACGATACGAATCGGAGCCGGAAGACTGCCTGTCTTTCATTATTATTCCGAAGGCAAGAGCCAGGCAGCTTTCCGTCATTATTCAGAGAAAGCATCGCGTAAAACCGCAGTCAGGTAGTACCGCTTTATGCACGACGGGGAAGTGAAGTAATATTGTAAAAACTATAAAACCAAAAGATAATGAGAGTATTTTTCCAGACATCCAGACAAAGGAGTTTTCTTTCCGCCTGTCGAATAGCCGGAAAGAAATGGTCTGCATCGGTGCCGCTGCTTCTGGCTGCACTGCTGACAGTTGTATTTTATTCATGCCGCGATGAGGATTTACTTCCCTCGATGCAATCTTTCGAACAAGGTGGAACACGTGTTAATGAGGATGAAAATACCTCAGGTCTTGATGTAGAACAGAATGAAACATATGGTGCTATATACAAGCCCCATTGTCGTGTCCCTTTGGTGGGTGAAGGAAGAGTAATCAACCAGATAACTAAGGGATTGATAGCTGTTGGTGCGAATAATGAAAATCAGGAGTTCCTCATTGATAAAGATTTAACCAATGGAGTAACAGTTTCCGGTTTAGCTAAAGTAGATGCAGGTATACCTATATTCTCTGTTCGTGACGTAAATAGGGTTTATTACAACGGAGGGCAAGGTGTAAAGGTTGGTTTTGTATATGAGCCTCAGGGTGGTGTACTGGACCTTTCTGTGTTGAAAGCTTTTTATGTTCAGACACTGTTAAACGGTAAAGTACAGGACTCTTCTTTATCTGAGAGTGGAGGCGGATTTCAGTTGCTTGATTTGAATTTGCTGAATGTTGCTGGTGGCAAGTATGAAGTTTCTTTTGATGCTACAAAACCTTTCGATGAAGTCCGCTTGGGATATGCTGGTGTGAACGTTGACGTAAGTGTTAATCAGAGCGCTAAGTTTTACTATGCGTTTGTGGGGGAGAATCCTGAAAAAATTGCGGCTAAGGGATATACTTATGAGGATGCGAAAGGAGAGGAATATGAGAACATTTTGGGAGCAGGTGTGTGGAATTCTAAAAAAGAGCTTTGTGACTCAGATTTGGATAATGGATTATCTTTCTCTCTTGACGCTTTACTATCAGTGCCCAAATTTAGAGTAAATTTTAATGCCGATATACCTGCAGGCAGTGAGATTGGTTTTAGAACTTCTACTGCAACTCTTTTAAATGTAAATTTAGGCGGTGTTACTATGCATGCTTTGGATGCGAGTAATAAATCACAACAAGAGGTGGAATTGAGTACAGGTATTGGTCTTTCTGCAGTAGGAGGAAATAGTAAGAATTTTAGTTTTATTACGACAAAAGCTGCACGTGGAGTACAGATTGACTTCCCACTGAGTGTCAAATTGGAAAAAACAACCATCCATTACGCCTACTCCCGCGACCCGGTAGAGATAGATGTATCCTCTTATTTCACCATTGGCAATGATACCATTTCTACCGATTATTACAACCTCCCGACACCATCGGATGGTACTGTAAGTTATTCACCTATTAGTTATCCCGAAGGAGCTACACCTCCTAATATATCGGGCAACCACATGACCGGCATGACCGTAAATGGTGACTATGTAATAAGGGCTGTATATACCCGAGAAGGAGAAACTTCATGGTCGTATGCGGTGATTCATCGTAATAAAAAAGAAGCTGAGGCGGGTTGTAATACGATGATGATTAATACTTCTGAGAACCAAGGACAGTATACAGTGGTTGAATCCAGTGGATCGCAGGGAGGTATTTCTTTGTTCAATAAGATAAACAACCGCCAGAATCTGGTTGACGCTGATTATACTAATTATGCAGAAGCTACCAATGTATTGAGCTTGATTCAGTTTGGCAGTCTGGCTGGTGTACATTCTTCTAAAGAAATTGCTCCGCAAGGAGGAAAGACCCGTGTGGGGTTTGTGATGCAGACAAATAATCAACTGCTGGGTGCCGATGTCTTGAAGTTTTTCTTTATCAGACTGTATAATAATGGTAAAGAGGTGTTTTCCGGACTGACGGCAGAAAATGACGCGGTAGGAGTGGGACTGGTAGGAAACGACGGAAGCAAGTTACGTTTTTATGTGGAAACAGATCAGACATTCGATCAGGTGGAGCTTTGGACTGCAGGCTTGCTGAATGTCAATTTGAATACCTTCCGTCTGTATTATGCTTTCTACGAACCTGTTACTTGCGAAGAGTATGCAGGAACATCGGAGGCTTGTATGGAAATGATTACGGCACAGAAACATGGGGCAACTATCAACTATGCGGAAACAAAATTTCCGTCGGCGGCAAGTGTGGGGGCTACCATGAACAATCTGTCGTACGTAATCGACAACAGTCAGCAGACAGCGGCTTCTATTGTAGCAGGAGTCAGCCTGATAAGCCGTTCTACCGTGGCTGTAAAATTTAATTCCATCAGAGGCGGACAGCCGGTAGGTGCCATACTCCGTACGCCGGGATATGTGCTGAATGCGTCTGTTCTTCAGAATGTGACAATAGCAGCATACAATGGTGGACAGGCGGTAGCAAGTGAGTCTACTTCCGGTGGACTGGCTTCCATCGAGGTGATAAGCGATGCCGGACTGGCTTATATCGAGGTTACTCCTTTACAGGATTACGATGAAGTACGTATTTCGTTCCCTTCACTGGCAGATGCGCTCGAAACAGTCTGGCTGTCGGGTTTCTATATCCGTCCGGATGCCAATGGGAATGGTATTCCCGATTGTGCAGAAGAACCGGAAGATCAAGGAGAAACCGACATTACATACAGGAGTATAACCGAACATGTTTGTGTGGATGAAACAACCTATTTGGGTAATGTACGTATCTCTGTCGATGCTCAGGATGATAAAACTAAACTTACATTTACCTGCTATCCGTATAACGGCAACGGACAGAAGATAGAACAGGAGGCTGCATTGAAGCCGGATAATGACGGTTATGTCTTTGAATTGTCATTGCCGGTAGGTGATTATTCTATTTCGGGATTGCCTACTTACAACGGACTGCGTGCCCAGGTACATCCGCTGAAGACTACCTGGAAGAGAAATGCGGCAGATACCGACTGGAACAACTGGAGCAACTGGACGGACGGTTCTCCTTGGGGATGTACCAATGTGGTGATTCCTACAGGAGCCACACGTTATCCGGACTTGAAAGCTTGGGGTAGTGTAGATGATTTTTATGGCGGTAACTATTGTGCGAATATTCATTTCGAACCGGGAGCAGCTGTACTCAATACACAATATCTGGAGTATGACTGTGCATACGTGGAAATGGAAGTACAAAGCGGTATGTATCATATGATTTCTACTCCACTTCACGGCATGGTTACGGGCGATATGTTTGTTTCGCCTGAGATGCCGGCATACTTTACTCCGCTGAATGAGGATACTTATCGTGAAGTGCGACACAATCCGATAGTACGCCAGAAAATGTACAGTCGTGCGGTTACAACTGCAACTTCTGGTACTAACGGTACTGTAGCTGCCACTGCCGACTGGAGCCGTACATTCAATGCCGTGGCTCAGCCGTACGAGCAGGCACAGGGCATCAAGATGATGGTTGGAAATGATTGGGGGACTTCTTATCGTCTTCGTTTCCCGAAAGATTATACTACATATAATTATTATACGCTTTCCGGAGGAAAGGTGAAACCAGAAGATTTGCCGGAAGGGGCAAGAAATATGAATGGAAAATTTGCTTATGAAGTGAGTGGATTTAATCCGGAGCATGCAGGTAGTTCATTTACTTTTGAATTGCGGAATGATGAAAAAGAAGCTACCTATTTTGTGGCAGGTAACCCGTTTATGAGTTATTTGGATATAAAGACATTCCTAACAAAAAATAATCAGTCTGTTCGGGCTATCCGTATCATAGATTCTGAAAATGTTTTCGGAGGAGAAGAGGGATTGGTCAGAATTTCCTTAGGTGAAAACGGAGATTTAAGCTTTGAAGGATATGGAGAACAGAGCAACACCATTGCACCGTTGCAGGCATTTTATGTAGAGGTGTCAGGAGATTATGCTTCAGACAATGTTAATATAACTTATACCTCGGATATGTTTGTACAGCCTTCTGCAAGTACCGCAACCAGAAGTTCCCGCAGTGCTTCTGTTCCGGCAGCAGGCGAAATGAAAATCTCGGCTGTGTCGGGTAACTCTGTAAGTTCTTGTTCGCTGCTTCGCAGTGCCGGAGCATCGGATGCATACAATGCGAAGGAGGATGTTGTTTCACTGATTGACGAGGACTTTATGCCGAAGGTAAAGGTGTATACCGTAGCCGGCAAGCGTGCGCTCGATATCCAGAAGATAAAGAATGCTGCTCGTGTGGATTTAGGATTCATGGTAAAGGACGGTTCGCAACAGACAAAATTCACCCTGAATTATGGCAGCAACTGGAAGGGATGGACACTGGTGGACAAACAGACTGGAAATCGCTATCTGCTGGACGGTACTTCGCTTACAGTAAATGCAGGTGCGATGAAGAGTAATAACGGACGTTTCTATCTCGTAAAAGAATGAAAGGAAAGTGGGTTATGAAAATGAAACAATTCATACATGCTGTATTTTGTGCCCTGACTGTGTGTGGCTTCCTCCTGCTGGGAGCCTCATGCAGCAAGGAGAATGAACCGGTACAGACTGTTGAGGGAGTAACGGTTACCATTGCGGCTCAAAGTGACTTGCAGACCCGTACTTCCTTGCCGGTTTATGATGGCAATCTGAATCAAGATGACGGTCATGAAATTAGAGGTAAACAGCATGTTACGGATGTATATCTCTATATTTACGAAATGGACGAAGCTGGAACCAATGGTGAGTGTAAAGCCCGCTTTAATGTGGGGTGGAGAGAACACTTTAATTCGCTTCCGACTGAAACGGCAGCAATGCAGTATACATTTGCTTATCCATTTACGGTCGGAAAAACTTATCGGCTGGTAGCGGTAGGTGTAGACGGAGCGACAGAGCAAGATAAAATGCCAGACTATGACGGGATGAACTCGATAGAAACTTATGGATTGCTTGAGTCTATTGAGATTGGTAGTAAGCTGACTGATCCGATTACACTTCAAGAGGGTAAAACTCCGACTGATATGGCACATTCGGAATTCTTTACAGGCTTTGTAGATTTCACGCCAAAGTCGGAGAGTGACAAGAATATTGGTGAGATTAATTTGTGGCGCAGGGTCGCAGGTCTGCAGGTTTGCCTGAATCAGATTCCGCAGGAAGTAGAGCGCGTGAGAATTTTGCTTTATAATTCGCAGAATACGCAAGTGAAACTATTGCCCAGTGCCCCAACAGCAAGTGGAATTACAGATTACATCACCAGTCCTTATGGAGGTAATTCTTTCAACGAAGAGGGCAGGGTACTGATGGATAAGACCTTTACAAAGGATGATTTGGTTAAGCCTGAATCGGGTTCTGGAATTGCTCCAGGAGCTCCTACTTATAAATGCTCTATGACGGCATTCATGCTGCCTGTCAATATCCCAGATAGGGAGCTGTACGACTATACGCTTGTAGCGGAGTTTGTGACTACCTCCATTACTGGTATTGTGGGTACCAGCAAAAAGGTACGTCTGACGAAGCCTTGGCAAAATAGTGATGATCTTGAATTCGAAGACGAAACTGATATAGGTACCGGTATTATCGACGATCTCGACAAGTATCTTTTCCCGATTGAGGCGAATCATTTTTATTGTCTGGGAACTCCGTCAAAATCTATTAGTTGTTCTAGCGTGTTGGAATAACAATTGGCACTGTGTAAGGTAGTTACAAGGGTATGAAGTTATTTTAATTGGATAATTTATTTATGAAATTATATAGATTGACATATTTGGCGGGCATCGCCCTGATGCTTTTTTCTGCCTGCAGTGATTCTTCGTCGCCCGATGCAGAGGGGCAGAGTGGAAAGCCTCAGCAGCAGACGTTTTCGGTTGCAGTAGAAAGTGTGGGCGAGCTTTTTGAAGGTGGAGAGGGAGTGAATCCGGCTGCTGTGGCGTCACGCCGTCCTATCTCGAGTGTTACGCCTACGCAGACGTTCGACAAGCTCAGTATACTGATTGTGGAGTATCAGAGTCCGGCAAAGGTGGTGTATAAAAAGACGATTGACAACTGGAGCAATCCGGACAACAAGGCAAGCTACCCCTGGAGTACGGAAGATGGAATGGGACGCTATGCCACGATTACACTTACCGGCAGTGAGTGTCTGGAGGAAGGCAAGACTTACATGGCTTACGTAATAGGTTATCAAAGCGGTACGTATGGAGGCTATGAGCCGTTCAAGGGTGTGGAGGTAGGCGATTCTTTTAACCATACAGAGGTGGCTACCGTACCCGACGGTGGATATGCCGAAGAGGTGTTTGCCGGGGCGGAAATTTTCTGGGTGGAAAATGGCGTAATTCTTTCCAAACTGAGTGATGAGGCGGAAGCACAGCACGGACTGATGGTGGCTCGCCGGCAGGTAGCGGGTACGTTTGGCTATTTTACCCGTGTGCCGGTGCTGGTAAACGGCAGCAGTGTGGCTAAGCTGCGGCTGGTTGCTACCAAACGGAATCAGACTGTTATCTTCGGAGGATTCAGAAGTGTGGACGATGCTTTCGATTTTCATAAGGATAATGTGATAAATGGTATGGATCCGCGTACGGACTATGATTGTGCTCTGGCAGGATCGGCTGTGAACAATGCGTTTTCTGTGTACGAGATTGACCTGTGCAAGTGGTTCCCGGGAAATACGAAGAACGGGCTGCTGCCGCTGGATATGAATGGCGACGGCTATCTGGACAGTGCCGATACGAACTGGCAGACTGACGAGGAGGCTTATCCTAAGGGCACGATTTCGCTGCCGAGGGGTACGGTGTTCGGCGACAGTTTCTGGATATCGGTGGTCATGACGCAGGAGGATGTGGATGCGGGTGTACCTACTTTCCAGATGCAGATGCTCGACGCGGACGGAAAGGTGATAAAGTACTGGGATGTCGTCTTGCGTAATTACGAAACGGCAGGCGAGGATCGTACGCTGGTATCGCTGCCCGATGGAGAGAACGGACGTACCGTGATTACCGAACTTGACAATATTGATACGGAAACATGTTTCAGTATTGTGCGCAACCGCTTGTATACGATGGGAGAGAAGAGCCAGTCGCAGAGCTATGGTGAGGATGAGCCGATTGACCTTAGTACTGCCGGGGTGCTTGTGCTCGACGCTCGTCACGAGTGGCAGATTATGAATTCTATTATTTTCAATTAAGTTTTAGTCTGAATAGTAATTTTTGTCCGGAGGTTTGCACAAAACGTATGCAAACTTCCGGTTTTTTTTGTTCTCTTTTTTAGAACGGATAGCCGATGGCGAAATGGATGCCCATGCCGTCTTTGAACCGGGGAATGTTGTAATACTTGGAAATGCCCGTTTCATAAGGTACGTGGAGGGCGATTCCCCAGTCGAGGCGGAGCACGAGGAACGACAGGTCGTAGCGGATGCCCAGACCGGTGCCCAGTGCGATGCTGTCTAAGAATTTGTTGAAGCTGAATTCGGCATCCGGACGGGCTTCGTCCTTGCGCATCAGCCATACGTTGCCGGCGTCCAGAAAGACGGCTCCGTTCAGGTTGCCGCCGAACAGGCTCGACAGGATGCGGAATCGGTACTCCAGATTGGCTTCCAGCTTGATGTCACCCGTTTCGTCGACGTACGAATAGGTGGAGCTTTCTGCCGGATGGAAGCGTCCCGGACCAATGGAACGTACCGTAAAGGCACGGATGCTGTTGGCACCTCCTACGTAGAACTGCTCGCTGTAGGGGGCGATGGTCTTGTTGCCGTATGCCCAGATTACTCCTGCCATGAAGCGGGCTGCTATCTGCTGTTTGTCGCTGATGTAATACAGCGGGCGTATTTCGCTCGAGAATTTCAGGAACTGGGCGAAGGGGGTTCCCAGAAATTTCTTGTCCCTTGCCTTCAGGCTTTTGCCGAAGGCTGCGTAAATAAGGGAGGTGACGTTTCCTGCCGAGGTGAAGGAGTTTTCCCACCACAGGCGCATCCGGCGCTGCTGCCAGGAGTTGTCGTAGGTAAAGGTGTAGGTTACCGACGGGATGAACTGGTCGTCCAGACTGTGGAACAGCATCGGGTTGGCTTCGGCTATGGAGTCGAAGGCTGCCGTGCGGTGCTGCAGGTGGTTGAATGCCAGATGGAGCGGTGTTACGGTGTGCTTCATGCTGCGTGAGGGCTGGAAGCTGTACGATACGCTTCCGCCGAAGGAGAGCATCTTGAAGTAACGGGCACGGTTTACTTGTTCGGCGTAAATCTTGAAGTTGGTCTGCGAGGGGAAGCGGAAGGGGTCGATGCGGTTGCGTACCCACGGGAGTACGATACGGGGGAACTCCAGCGACAGGGCGGCACCCAGTTCGTAGGAGTTCATGACCGACTTGTCGCCGTCGACGGTGGAGCTGGTCTGCCATTCGTACGAGCCTTTGAGTTCGAGGTTGAGCGAGGCTCCCATGCCGCGGAAGTTCTTGCGCGAGAGGTTGAAGATGGCTCCCGGTCCGGTCTGCTTGGTGCTTTTGGTCGTGACGTTCAGTTCCAGCTCGCTGTTGTAGGGCAGGTCGAACATGGCGTTTACCCGTATGTCGAGGGTATCTTTTCCGGCTCCGCTGCGGGGGGTATACTGGAAATCGCTGAACTTGAATACGTCCAGTCGTGCCAGTGCTTCCTGTGTATAGTTCTGCCGGGTTTGCGAGTAGACTTCTCCCTGACGGTACAGGAAACGCTTGCGCAGTACGCCGTACCGGATGCCGGGCTTCTTGCCGGAATAGTAGACCGTAAAGTTGCGTCGTTTCAGCGAGTCGGTGGGCTGTTCGCCGTTGTAGCCGGTGAGGTAGACCGAGGTGTGACCGATGTAGTAGGTGCGGAGTGCCTCTTCGGGTATGCTCTGCCGTGGTACAATCTTCATGCTGACGTAGCCTTTGCGCATGATGGTGTCGGCAAGAAACGTCAGAAATTCGTTTCGGGCGTAGTAATAGCCGTTGTCGCGCAGCAGGTCTATCAGGCGCTGGCGTTCCTGATTCAGCACGGTCACGTCGAAGTTGTCGCCGCTGTGTATCAGGCGTTCGTCGAAGTGGGCGCGGAGCAGGCTGTCGGTACGTGGACGGAAGCCTTCGTAGATGAGGGTATCGATGTAGTAGGGCTTACCCATGTCGATATCGTAGCTCAGCTTTACGGCACGGGGATTGCGCGTGCTGTCTACCCGGTAGGTTACCTTGCCGTCGAAGTAGCCGTAGTCGTGCAGCAGGTTGGTTGCCACCTTGACACGGGTTTCGGGATTGACGGTGGAAACATATACGGGATCGGAAGCCAGCTTCTTGAATACCCAGTGGCCGAACCCTTTTTCGTACCGTTCGAAACGGTTGTATATCCATAGTCCGAAGGGAATGGGAAAGCGTATGTTGGGTTTTATCGTGATGGCATAGTTGGGGGCAATGCTGATTGCGCCTTCCACTTCGGCCAGCGCATTCTGTCCTGCCTTGCTCTTGTCTTCGTTGTCGATGGTAACCTTTTTCAGTCCTAAGTACAGTGTTTCTCCTTCGGGCAGGTGCTTGGTGGTAGAGCACGATGCGGCAAGTAAGACTGTCAGCAGGAGGACGAGTATAGGATATGTTTTCTGTCTTTTCATGAATCTGTTTTTATGTGTCTAAAAAATCAGTTGGCTGTTTCTTGTTCCGGCTGCTTCTTCTTGCGCGAACGGAAGATGAAAAGCTCGCCCAGTTTGCTCACTTTCTTTCTCAGTACGATACCGGCACCGGTTTCTATCACTTCGCCGTCGAGGATGCTCTCGTAGTTCTTGTCGTGGAAAATCTTGATGTAGCGTGTTCCACTGTTGTCGAGGCGGTACTCCAGCGATATATTGTCGATGAACGATTCGTCTTGCTGCTGTACGTCGTTTCCGGTAGAAATCTTGCCGCCGATAATCACCTGGAAGCGGTTGTTCCAGAAACGTTTGGCAAACTGGAAGTTGTAGTCGGTACGGGTGTTGCCTGTACCTCCTTCGTCCGTCGTTTCCATACCGAAGTTGATGTCGATGGTTTTCAGCGCGCTTCCGGCTACCTTGTTGATTTCGCTTTGCAGGAAAGAGTTCAGCATGCTGTTGGTATCGAATCCTTTCGCTCCGGCATTGCTGTCGCCCATGTATACGCCGGTTACCAGCATGGTGACTGCCAGCTTGTTCTTTTCTTCTGCCGACTTGGACGCCAGTTCGTTCTGCATGGCTCCGTCGTCGGGGGCTTCGAGGGTAAAGGTGAATCCCAGGTCTTCCAGCCGGTTGGTCAGGTTGACACCCACATTGAAGTTGACCATGCGTGAGCTTTCTCCGTCGGACGAAACCGAGGCACGTACCCGTTCGGCTGCCTTGATGTTCAGGTTGGGGTTCATCAGGTTGCCCGTCCACTCGATGTAGCTGCCGTCTTGTATGTAGAAGGTCTTGAGCGGGATGATAGGCATTTCGTATTTCATTTCTCCGCTCATCAGCGAGTATCGTCCGTTCAGCAGCATGTTGCCGTCGGGCTGGTACTGGAACGAGAGGTCGCCTCCGCCTTCCAGCAGCATGTAGTTGCTGCCGTTGTCGTTCAGGTCGACACGTGCCTGTACGGCTTCGTCGATGTGGAGTGTCATCAGGATGTCCATTCCGCCCAGCGACATGACTGGCATGTTGGGCTTCTCTATATGGGTGGTATCGCTGAAGTCGACAAACGTTACGGTTTCGTTCAGGCGGTCTTCTACGGTGAGCGGCGAATCTTTCAGTACATAGGTGAAGTCGCTGCTGCCCAGTATGTTCATGTTTCCACGCATGGTCAGGGCATCCGGTCTTCCTTTCAGCAGGGCGTCGACGTCGACATACAGCTTGCCGTGAACCAGCGATTCCTTGGTGCGCTTGGCGTTGATCAGTTCGAAATTGTGTGCCTGCATCTTCAGGTTGATGTCCATGGCAGCCATGTCGGTCATGTCGACATATCCGTCGATGCTGAACGGCGTTTTCCCTTTGGTGAAGATGTTGAAGCGTTCGAATATCAGCCGGCTGTTTTCTATCTTCAGCGGGCGGTTGTCGAAACGGAGGTTCAGCGAAGCCTGCGGTATGTTTACGATGACGCTGTCCATTCCCAGCTCTCCGTTTAATACGGGTTGCGACGTAGAGCCTTCTACGGAAATGGCTCCGTCGAGGTCGCCTTGCAGCTTTGCCATATTGTCGGGGATGAACGCATTGGCTATCTTCAGCGGCAGGTGATGCAGGTTCACGTCGGCTGTGATATGGTCTTTGTCGTTTTTGCCCGAAGCCGACAGGTAGCTTCCGTTCATGCTCATGATTTCTTCTCCGTTCAGCATGACAAAACCGTCGATGCTGTGTTCTCCCGTTTCCTTAGGAAGGTAGACGGCACTCATCTCCCAGTTGCCCAGTGGCTGCTTGTTGTAAGCCAGATTGCTGATACCTACATCGGTGGCTACCTGCGTACTTGCTTCGGTCTGTATATAGTGTGCCTCGGCATTGATGGAGCCGGCTATGTCGGGCATGTAAGGGATGATGCGCCGGAATTCTGCAATGTCTATCTGGTTCAGCCCCAAGGTAAGGTCTTGCAGCGCGAGAGAGTCGGGGGTAGAGTACAGCGACAGTCCCGAGTGGTTCTCGTCGTATATCTTTACGTCGGCATGGATGCGTCCTTGGTCGCTCAGGTAAATGTAGTTGTCGGGATTTACCTTGAACGGCCGGTATACCAGCGTGGGGTTGTCGGGGGTAATGTGCATGCTGATGCCGTTGGGGCGTAACTGGGCTTGCAGGCCGAGGTCTACGCCTGTTTCTCCTTTCCCGTTCAGATAGCCGATAAGCATCTGTGCGTCGGTAGAGCCTATGTAGCCGTTCAGCGAGATATTGAATGCTTCCTGACGCTTGCTGGCAAGTGCCTTTACACCGCTGTCGAACTGCAGGCGGGCAGAATCCTGTGAGGCTCTGAAGTAAATGGTGTCCAGTTGCAGACTGTCGGTATGCAGACCGAACAAGTCGATAGAACCGTCCAGTCCTTTTTCGGGTGACAGGCTGAAGTTTGCTCTCAGGCGGTTGTAACTGATGTGCTGTGCCGCCAGAAAGTTGGCAACCGGATTGTCGGAACCGGAGAATATCTTCAACTGGGCTGCCGGCATCATCTCCTTGAGCAACTGCTGGTTGATATGTTTCTTTTTCCACTGGGCACTGAACTCCTGTGCTATGCGGTCGGTCTTGCTCATGAATTTCTCGAGGCTGTTGGTCGATCTGAACAGGAAGGTCAGGTCGCCGGCATTCACATATCCTCGCACCGAGTCGGGCGCCATGTTGAACCCTGCATGCAGATCCTTGGTCTTGAATGTCCGTTCGGCAGTAGCCAACTGGATACCGCTGATGGTTGTCCGTGCACTATGCCGCTGTTTCATGTCGGTCTGTGCATGTACTTCGATGTTCATGGCAGAGCGGAACGGCGTATTCATCAGTGCCAGTTCCTGCCAGTCCAACAGCCGGATGCTGGTATTCAGGTCGGCTTTTACCAGATTGGGATGCAGCAGTGCCTGCAGTTCTGCCGATACGTCGAGCGCACGGTTGTTGATGTTCAGCAGTGCCGAAGCCTGAGAACGTTGCAGTCCTGCCGTCAGCGTCACTCCCGAGAATACGAGTGACCCGTAGCGGAAGTGAGAAACTTCGGTTTTCAGCATCGCTCTTGTACGCGGAGAGAAAAAGTCTGTGCCTTCGCCTTCTGCATGAATGGTAGCCGAAAGTCCGAAGATGGAGTCATGAGGCATGAAACGGTGCAGGTTGAGGCTGTCTACGTTCAGGTCGAACAGATAGGCTTCCTTCTGCATGTCGTAGTCTGCTTTGACAGATACGTTGGCTTTCCTGCCCGGCAGGAATTGTAAGTCGGCTCCCAGCCGGCTTCCGTTGATTTGTGCTTCTCCGTTCAACTTCATGCCGTGAGGCAGCACGATACCTTCCATCATGGTTTCTACGAAAGCCAGATTGCCCGTTTCTACCTCCAGGCTCACCGAACCGTTCCGGCGTATGCTGTCCAGCGGCAGGGAGATTTTTCCCGACGCCTGTGCCTTGAGTGCTCCCTGAATGTTTGCCGAGAGTGTGGTGAGGCGTATCTCTTTCAGGTTGCCGTCCACTCCTGCCCGTATCTGCAGGGGAGCCGCCGGATATTTCTGGATGAACGCTTCAGGCATGCCGGTAACTACCTTCAGCAAGTCGTTCTTGCCGATGTCTGCCATGAGGCGGGCGTTGATTTGTCCGTCCTTATCGGCATGGGTGGCATCCCAGTCCATAGAGGCGTTGAACTCGATGAACGAGTCGGGAGTCTTTATCTGGAGCGAGGGTACCTTGAGGGTTTTCGCGTCGGAGATTAGTTTGCCTTGCGTTGAGGTGATTTCCAGTCCGGAACGTTCCTTCAGGTTGAAGTCTTTGATATTGGCATAGATGTCCTCCCCGGCATAATACACAGAGTCTAAGTCCAGGTTTATGTCGGTGATGGCGATATGTGCTACGTCCAGTCCCTGTGCGGGAGCGAGCGTATTGGTGTTGATGGAAGCCGTACCCTTGCTCAGGTTGAGTGTCTGGGCAGAGTATGCCAATTTATGCAAGTCCACCAGTCCGTTGCGCAGTGACAGCTTGCCGATGGACGCCGACATGTCGAGGGAGTCGAGAGGCATCTGCATGGCAAACGATACGTTTTCCAGATCGACGTTCTTCAACTGTATCTTCCAGTACAGCGGTGCCGAGCTGGTCGTGTCGGCAGCAGTTGTATCTGCCATGCATACCGACAGGTGGGTATCTTTCAGCGACAGTGTATTGACAATGGCAGTTTCCGGGTCGAGGTCTACTCCGTGAGAAGAAACGAACAGTTCTCCCAGATTGCCTTTCAGGGTGAGTCCTTCAATCAGGTTTGCCGTATTGACCGAAGCCTTGGTAAGCTGCAGTCCGTCCAGTTCTATCTTCTTTTGCAGAAGCGGCATGAGCTGTACCTTGGCAGTCAGCCGTTCGGCGTTCAGAATCGTATCTTGCTTGTCGACTACAACCGTATGGCTGACAACCAGATCCAAGGGGAAGGAGAGTGAAATCCGTCCGATGGAAATTTGCATTCCTGTGGCCTCGGAAGCGTAGCGGGTAGCCGTATTCACCAGAAAGTTCTGGATAGGAGGAATGTATATCAAGATACATAGCAGTATAAATAGTATGAACGGCGATGCGACGGCAATCCCAGTCCATCGTAAATACTTTTTCATAGGCTAAATAAAGCGTATAGTTTATGCGAATTTATATAAAATAACCGAAACAATACTCATTTTGTTCTGTAACAATTTAGCGCTATTTATATAAATTCTTTACCTTTGCGCTATAACTTAATTTAAAGACATATTATGAAACCAACTTTGTTTGTCCTGGCAGCAGGAATGGGAAGCCGTTACGGAGGTTTAAAGCAGCTTGACGGCGTAGGACCTAACGGTGAAACAATCATGGATTATTCTATTTTCGACGCTATACGTGGCGGATTTGGAAAAATCGTATTTGTAATCAGAAAAGATTTTGAAGAGGATTTCCGTAAGAAAATCATCAGCAAGTACGAAAATCATATTCCGGTGGAAGTAGTGTTCCAGAGCATCGACAAGTTGCCCGAAGGATTCACTTGCCCGGCCGATCGTACAAAACCATGGGGTACCAATCATGCTGTGCTGATGGGTAAAGATGTGATTCGTGAACCTTTTGCCGTTATCAATGCCGACGACTTCTACGGACGCGATAGTTTTGCCGTTATCGGTAAATACTTGTCCGAACTGCCCGAAGGAGTCAAGAATACCTACTGTATGGTAGGATTCCGTGTAGGTAATACATTGAGCGAAAGCGGTACTGTAGCTCGCGGTATCTGCTCTACCGATGAACACAGACACCTGACTACGGTGGTTGAACGTACTGAAATCATGCGTATCAACGGCGTCGTTTCTTACAAGGACGAGAACGGCGAATGGGTAGGCATCGAAGATAATACACCGGTTTCTATGAATATGTGGGGCTTTACTCCCGACTATTTCAAGTATTCTGAAGATTATTTCGTAGACTTCCTGAAAGAGAACATCGACAAGCCGAAAGCTGAATATTACATTCCGCTCATGGTGAACAAGCTGATAAACGATGGTACTGCTACGGTAGAAGTACTCGATACGACTTCTCGCTGGTTTGGTGTGACTTATGCTGCCGACCGTCAGGGCGTGGTTGATAAGCTGAAAGCACTTGCCGACTCTGGAGAATATCCAAGCAAGTTGTTCTGATAAATGAATTTTCCTTTATGCTGAAAGGCGGATTTTACCGTTTCCGGCATAAAGGAATTTTTTTGGTTACACATTTTAAATGATATTCGTAATTTTCGAACGATAGGATACGATGGAAGCAAAAAAGGATTATACAGCCACGCAGGAGCAGTTGGCAAGGTTTGCCAAAGCCTTGGGACATCCGGCACGAATTGCCATTCTGCACTTTCTTGCCCGGCAGAAAACATGCTATTTTGGCGATATACATGAGGAACTGCCGATAGCCAAGGCTACCGTGTCGCAGCACTTGAAGGAACTGAAGGATGCGGGACTCATACAGGGTGAGGTGGAAACTCCGAAGGTGAAGTACTGCATTAACCGTGAAAACTGGAAACTGGCCAGCGGGCTTTTTCAGGAGTTTTTCGGGCAGTGTGTGGAGAAAACGGAAAAGTGCTGTAAATAACAGCCTTTTTTAAAAACTATAATGTTTGTTGTTTTACGAATTGTATTTTTCTTTTCTGGTTGACTTGTGTTTTTATTCCTTTGTTTGTCGGTTTTGTAAAAGGAAGTATTCCTCTGGTTGTGCCAATGCTACCGGTGAAAAGGGTGAAAGGAATCTTCTGGCTATTTGATAAGCATCACAATACTTCCGCAGGTAATCAGGAGAGCACCTATTACTACCCGCAGACTGACCGGTTCGCGCAGAAACAAGAACGACAGGCAGATGGTCATGACCACGCTGAGCTTGTCTATCGGTGCCACGCGCGATACATCTCCGGTTTGCAGTGCCTTGAAATAAAACAGCCACGACAGTCCCGTTGCTATTCCCGAAAGGATGAGGAATATCCACGTATGTTCGCTTACCTGCCTGATGCCTGCGGTTTCCCGGCTGCAGAAAACAATTCCCCATGTGATGCATAGAATGATTGTAGTACGGATAGCTGTGGCAAGGTCTGAGTTAATGTCTTTTACGCCTATCTTGGCAAAGATAGCTGTCAGTGCGGCAAAAAACGCTGACAGCAGAGCATAATACTTCCACATAACGGTTTGGATTTAAAAGTACGGGCAAAGTTATGGCTTTAGCCTGAATCTTTTCAATTTCTCTTGAAGTTTTTATAAAAAAAAGAGGACGTATCGTTTCAGATACATCCTCTTCGCTTTTAGTAGATTTGTTTGGGTGATCCGCTTGGGGCTCGAACCCAAGACCCCAACATTAAAAGTGTTGTGCTCTACCTGCTGAGCTAGCGAATCAAACCTGTTTTGCAGTCATTTCCTGATTGCGAGTGCAAAGGTAGACTATTCTTTTTAAACTACCAAATATTTTAAGAAGAAAATGTGAAAATAATATTTTGTTTAATTACTAATGCACTGATTGATAATGAAATAAAATATTGTATTTTTGAAAAAGAATATTTAAGAACAAACTTAATAATAGTCAAAAGCGTAAAAAGAATTGTTCAATTCCTGTTTTTTTATTTACTTTTGGCAAAGTATTTGTATGCTTTTATTTAAGTAAGTAGAAACAAATAAAGATAGATTATATGTATTGGATTTTATTTATTGGTATTGCCCTTATCAGTTATTGGGTGCAGTCGAATCTGCAAAGTAAGTTTGATAAATATTCTCGCATGGCATTAAGTAATGGCATGACGGGGCGAGAAATTGCAGAAAAGATGCTTCGCGATAATGGCATTTATGATGTAAGAGTAACCAGCACTCCGGGGATGTTGACCGACCATTATAATCCGGCAAACAAAACTGTCAATTTGAGTGAAGGAGTTTATAATACATGTAGTGTTGCCGCAGCAGCTGTTGCCGCTCATGAATGCGGGCACGCAGTCCAGCATGCCAGAGCATATGCACCGTTGCAGATGCGCTCGGCACTGGTTCCGGTTGTACAATTCTCTTCTTCTATAGTACAGTGGGTTTTATTGGCCGGTATGTTTATGATTAATACTTTTCCACAGCTTCTGTTGATAGGTATTTGTCTTTTTGCCATGACGACCTTATTTAGTTTCATTACTTTGCCGGTAGAGATTGATGCAAGCCGACGGGCACTGGTTTGGTTGAGCAGTGCCGGAGTAACCAATTCCTCAAATCATCGTCAGGCACAGGATGCATTGAAGTCTGCTGCATATACTTATGTCGTAGCAGCGCTGAGTTCACTGGCTACATTAGTTTATTACATTATGATATTTACCAATCGTCGTGATTGATAAAACGGAGTAAAATATAATAGTGCGCGGAAGTGTATAACGCCCTTTTGTGTGGGGAGATGTGACACTTCCGCGCTTTTTTGTTCTCTGTTTTAGTAAATACTTCTTTTCTAACAGCTTTCAAATTCAAATATTTCATGTATTTTTGCAACGAAATTTATAAATCTTGATTTATTATGGCTACAAAACCCAGTATACCCAAAGGAACAAGAGACTTTTCGCCTGTAGAAATGGCGAAACGTAATTATATATTCAATACTATCCGCGAAGTATTTTATTTGTATGGATTCCAGCAGATTGAAACTCCATCGATGGAAAACTTGTCTACGCTGATGGGAAAGTATGGTGAAGAAGGTGACAAACTGTTGTTTAAGATACAGAACTCTGGAGATTATTTCTCTGGGTTGACCGATGAAGAACTGCTGAGCCGTAATGCTGCAAAACTGGCAAGTAAGTTTTGTGAAAAGGGGTTACGCTACGACTTGACCGTACCATTTGCTCGTTATGTGGTAATGCATCGCGACGAAATAAGTTTCCCTTTCAAACGTTTTCAGATACAACCGGTATGGCGTGCCGACCGTCCTCAGAAAGGACGTTACCGTGAGTTTTATCAGTGCGATGCCGATGTTGTAGGAAGCAACTCGCTGCTGAACGAAGTAGAACTGGTGCAGATGATTGATGCGGTGTTCAATAAGTTCGGTATCCGGGTGTCTATCAAGATAAACAACCGTAAGATTCTGACAGGTATTGCTGAAATTATCGGAGAAGCAGATAAAATTGTGGATATTACGGTAGCCATCGATAAACTGGATAAGATAGGCTTGGAAAATGTGAATGCTGAATTGGCTTCGAAAGGCATTCCGCAGGAAGCTATCGACAAGTTGCAGCCGATTATCTTGCTGAGCGGTTCGAATGATGAAAAACTTGAAACGCTGAAGTCGGTTCTTGCTGCCAGCGAAACCGGACTGAAAGGCGTAGAAGAGAGTGAGTTCATTTTGAAAACTATTTCTACACTGGGAATCAAGTCGGAAGTTGAGCTGGATTTGACGCTGGCACGTGGATTGAATTATTATACCGGTGCCATCTTCGAAGTAAAGGCGCTCGATGTACAGATCGGTAGTATCAGTGGTGGTGGACGTTATGACAACTTGACAGGCGTGTTTGGTATGGATGGTATGTCGGGAGTTGGCATTTCTTTTGGTGCAGACCGTATATACGATGTATTAAACCAGCTCGATTTATATCCGAAAGATGCTGCACTGGGTACTCAGCTTCTGTTCGTCAACTTTGGTGAGGCTGAGGCTGCTTACGTGCTTCCGATACTGGCAAAGGTTCGTGCAGCAGGTATCCGTGCCGAGATTTATCCCGACAGTACGAAGATGAAGAAACAGATGAGTTACGCCAATGCCAAGGCAATTCCTTTTGTTGCTATCGTAGGTGAAAATGAGATGAACGAAGGAAAAGTAACCTTGAAGAATATGGCGACAGGTGAACAAAGCCTGTTGGCTCCGGAAGAATTGATTGCTGCGATACGCTGATAAAGAAATTTTTTACCTTTTTTGCCCTTCACCCCCTTCACACCGACCGGATGTGAAGGGGGTGAACTGTTTATAAGAAGTTACGCCCGTCAATTGTCTGAATGTATCGCATCAAATCGTATGTACTGGATGAATTGTTTACAAGAAGTTCTGCCCGTATCTGGCGGAATTTGTCGGGACGTTTTTTTAGAATTTGTACAAAAGATAAAATTTTTTGTACAAATTTTATCTGTTATTTCCTGCAATATTTTCTATAAGCTGACTGTGTCTTTTTATAGTCATACTTTTTTTGGAGATATTTTGTTCTCTACCGTTTGTTGTTAGATTATTATGTTGATATAAATTTAATTTTATAGCATATTTTGTTATGTTTTTAATTTTCTATCTTTGTAATGATAAATAGATGGATTTTTTATGCTTTTATGAAGATAAGGTTTATTTGTTTCATAATATTGTTTTTTTTGACCGGTCAGGTGATGGCTTCTTCCTATCATTTCCGTAATCTTTCAGTTGCAGACGGTTTGCCAGATTTGGTTGTGAATGCCCTTTATAAAGATAGTTCTGGTTATGTTTGGTTTGGTACCAACACTTCTTTGGAGCGTTTTGATGGGGTTTATCTGAAACATTATATGATAAAGGGTAGTACTGAAAATCTGAAGCGAGTATATGCTATAGCCGAAATGCCTGAGAAGGAAATATGGGTAGGGACTGGAAATGGGCTTTGGCGTGTGAATAATAGAATACATGACATAGAGCACGTTGCATCTGATATAATAGAAACTCCTGTTAAGGTTTTGTTATCCGATGGAAAAGGAATTCTTTATATAGGTACAGATAAAGGACTTTACGTATATAAAAATGGTAATTTCAAACTATTATTACTCGATAAAAATGTCTTTTCTTTAAAAAATAGTATAACTGGTTTGAGTTTTGGTGAACAACATTTGTTGTGGATAGCAACACGCAAGGGAGTTGCTTCCTTGAATTTGATTGATAATTCGATAGCGTTTTATCCATATGATAGAGCATTCCATTCTGTTTGTTGTATCGGTAAGACTTTATATCTTGGTACAATGAGTGAAGGCATCATAGCATTTGATATTTCCAGCAGGCAGTATCGTCGGTATATAGATGTCGGTTGTGGTGTTATTTCATCATTATCGTCAGACGGAAAAGATTTATTGTATGTGGGTACCGATGGAAATGGTGTACATTTTATATCTACCAGTCAGCAACAGGTTGTGAAATCATTCCGGCATGAAGTAGGCAATGAAAATAGTATTCGTTCTAATTCCGTTTATTCACTGATGCTGGATCGTGACGGATTGTTGTGGATTGGCTATTATCAACAAGGGGTTGACTATACATTGTTTCAGAGTGGATTGTTCGAAACGTATAAATACCCTCCTTATTTTGATACGAAAGACATGCCGATTCGTACAATTGCCTTTCATGGCGATGAGAAGTTGATAGGAACTCGCGACGGTTTATTTTATATCGATGAGTCACGTAAAATTTATCGTAACTATCATTCTCCTGAATTACGTGCTAGTCTGATTTTGTCGAGTTGCTATTTCGAGGGTAACTATTATATTGGAACTTATGGGGGAGGAATGTACGTTTTCAATCCGGAAACGTTGACATTGAGTAATTTTGACTCTAGTGAACCCAATCCTTTTCTTAGTGGACATGTTTTTTGTATCCGCTCTGATAATGAAAACAATCTTTGGATAGGTACTTCTGTGGGAGTTTATTGTTATCGCGATGGGAAGCAGGTTGCTCATTATACCGCATCAAATTCTAAATTGCCGGAAGGGAATGTGTACGAAATTTATTTTGATTCCACTCACAAGGGATGGATTTGTACCGAAACAGGGCTCTGTATCTGGGAGCCTTCCAGTAAAAGTTTGAAATTAGATGTCTTTCCGGAAGGATTTGTCGATAAGGAAAAAATACGATCCATTTATGAGGATTCTGAACACAATCTTTATTTTTTGCCAGAAAAAGGAGATTTATTTGTTTCGACATTGAATATGAGCCGTTTCAATAGAATTTCCGTCAGTCTGTTGAAAGATAAAGCTTTGATGGGTATTGTAGAAGATGATAAAAGATGGTTATGGATAACAACTAATAATGGATTATATCGTTACGACAAGAAAGAAATCTGCATACCATATAATTTTACCGATGGTATACCGAGCCCTATTTTTATAAATTGTTTTCCAGTGAAAGATGATGCGGGAGGATTATGGTTTGGGAATTCTAAAGGGTTGGTTTATCTAGGCACACAGGGGACTAAGCTTCTTCATAGTCATCCGTACAGATTGTCCATATCAGAAATTTTAGTTAACGGTAAAGAGTTTTATCCCGAGAACTGTGGAAATGATATCCGGCTTGATAGAACGGCTTCCAGTCTGACCTTCAGATTTTCGGGCTTTACCTATACAGATCCGTCGAATGTTTCTTATGAATACATGCTCGAAGGGGAAAATGATAACTGGAAGCCTTTGTTGGGTACTTCTGAAGTTTCATTTTACAATCTTCAGGCAGGCAAGTATATATTTAAAATGAGGCGTATTGGCTATCCGGATTCTGAAGCTAAGCTAAACATTGTTGTAGAAGGATTTCCTTTGTTATGGATTATTGGTGGAGGAGTTCTGATAATATTAGTCGGAGTAGTATTTTATATTCGCATTAGAAGACGGAAACAGCAGCTGGTAGTATTAGCTGATATGCGCGAAACCGTTGATGTGCCGGAGCCAGCAGTTGTTGAACAGGCTGTTTCTTTTGAAATAGCGAAAGATATTAAAACTTCAGAAGATAAATATAAGACAAATAAGGTTAGTCCAGAGGAGTGCAAGCGCTTGTTTAAGTTGCTGGAAGCTGTAATGCAACAAAAGAAACCTTATAAAAACCCAGCTTTGAAAATAGCCGATCTGGCAGATCTTATCGGAACTTCATCACATGTGCTTTCCTATTTATTTAACCAATATCTTAATAGGAATTTTTATGATTATGTAAATGATTATCGTGTAGCAGAATTCAAGCAACTGATAGCTAAAGAAGAATATGCCAGATATACATTGAGTGCATTAGCCGAACATTGTGGGTTTAGTTCACGTGCCTCTTTTTTCCGACATTTCAAGAAAATGACAGGAGTTACTCCTAATGAATATATCAAGCAGTTAGAGAAATAAATTTATTTTATTGAAGGTGTAATTGAAGTTTTATAGAATCTATTTTAATTAGTAATCGTATTATAAAAGTCTGCCGTATGAAAGAAGATCAATTTATCATACGGTAGGCTTTTTTGTACTTTTTCTTTTATATATAATGTTCTTCGTATTGAGTAGTTAGAAGGCTTTTTATTGAAATTACATTAGAATAACAGTCTCAAATTATTATTTGAGACTCTATATATTTTCTTGTAATTTATTGATTATTAATGTTATATATAGCTTTATGTCTATTCGGATTCTGTGAGATAGCTTTGGACTTAAAAATTTTTACATCAAGGTAAATGTCTGTTAATTTTGCGGTGTAAT
Source organism: Phocaeicola sp. HCN-6420 (assembly GCF_037890145.1). Lineage (NCBI taxonomy): Bacteria > Pseudomonadati > Bacteroidota > Bacteroidia > Bacteroidales > Bacteroidaceae > Phocaeicola > Phocaeicola sp. HCN-6420. The sequence goes on along the minus strand of NZ_JBBKBJ010000018.1, from coordinate 21,346 downwards.
CAAAACCGGAAATGACTAATTTTATGAAAGACCAAGCAAAAACATCTTATCAGTTAGTAGCCGAATCGTATGAAAGATATCGGCAGTCGGTGTTTTTCTATATTTATAAAAAAGTAAATAATAAAGAAGATGCTGAAGACTTGACGCAGGATTCTTTTCTTCGCCTGTTGGATTATCAGTTGATGCTTCGTCCGGATACAGTTAAGTATTTTTTGTTTACTATAGTCCGGAATTTGGTGAATGATTATCTCCGTCGTTATTATAAGTGGCAGGAAATATCTTCGTATATGTATGAGGTTACTCCTATTGGCAGTAATGATTGTGAAAGCCGTATTATTGCTGATAATTTAGAACAAGTAGAAAAAGAAAAGCTTGCTACTTTACCAGTGCAGCGTCGTAAGATTTATTGTATGAGTCGTTTCGAAGATAAGTCGGTTGGTGATATTGCTGAAGTTTTAAATCTGTCTCCCCGTACTGTCGAAAATCATCTGTTGATTGGTCGACGTGAAATTCGTGAATTTATAAAGAAGTGTATATAAGTTAATTTCAAATTTAATCTTATGAAGAATGACTTTCTAAAGATTTCATCAAGAAGAATCCTTTTTTCAGCTTTGCTTCTTTCGGCTATGGCAGCTGGGAGTATTACTCCTGTTTATGCTAATTCCGATATGCAGGCTGTAGTAGAAGGTGTTAGTGTGAAAGGACAAGTGTTGGATGCCGATGGTATTCCTGTAATTGGTGCTAGTGTCTTGGAGAAGGGAACGACTAATGGTGTAATTACCGATATGGATGGTAATTTCCAGTTGAAAGTTTCCTCTCGCAATGCAGTTATTGTTATATCTTATATTGGATATAAAACAATAGAGCTTCCTGCTTCTGATGCTCGTTTGTCGAAAATACAGTTGAAAGAAGATACAGAAGTATTGGATGAAGTTGTTGTTGTAGGTTATGGATCTCAAAAGAAAGAAACATTAACAGGATCTGTAACAGTTGTAACAGATGATATTTTTAAGAACAAAGGTACTGTGTCAAATCCGCTTTCGGCTATGCAGGGGCAAGTTCCAGGACTACGTATTACTCGTTCATCAGCTGCTCCTGGTGAGGAAGGCTGGGGGATTTCAATACGTGGTGCTGTATCGAAGAACTCAGTAGATCCCTTATTGATTATTGATGGTGTTCCAGCCAGTGGGGTTAGCGAAATGTCACAGTTAAATGCTGATGATATAGCTTCTATTAACTTCCTGAAAGATGCTTCGGCTGCTATTTATGGTGCAAAGGCTGCTGGAGGAGTTATTCTTGTAACAACTAAGCGTCCTGATGTAGGTAAAGCTAAAATAGAGTATAGTGGTTCGTTTACTCGTAAGATAGTAGGACTTCAGCCTCGTTTAATGAGTTTGGATGAATGGGCCGATGGTGTGATTCAAGCTCGTCGTAATGATGGATATGGTGAAGATGATTCTTGGATACGTTATGCTCAATTGGCCAAGTCCTTAAAAGGAAGTTGGATTAATTTGAATGGTGGAGATGGTTCAGTTCCTGATCCTATACCAGGAGCATTCAATGGGGTTGCAGATTTTGTATTCCATGATATGAACTGGACAGATGTCCTTTGGGGAAATGCAAATTCTACACAGCATAATCTCAGTCTATCTGGAGGTACAGAAAAGTCTAGTTATCGTTTGTCTTTAGGATATTTGCGCGATGAAGGTACTCTACAATGGGGAAATAACTCTAATGAACGCTATAATGTGCGCTTGTTTAATAATTTCAAATTATCTGACCGTATCAGCCTTGAATCGAATATGGCTACAAGTCGTCAATATCAAGTTGCACCTACGCAAATAGGTTCTGTACTTGGAGTTTCTATTCCTCAACCAGGATTACCTGTTTCTACAATAGATGGTAAACCTTATGCATGGGGAGGAATTCATTCTCCAAATTGGCTAGTAGAATTGGGTGGTGATAATAAATTGGTTGTTACTTCAGTGAATGTAAATGAAGTTTTGAAAGTTAATCTCTTGGATGGATTAGATTTTCAGGGTACTTTAGGATATAGCACAAATAATGCAGCTCGTGACGAGCAATATTTGTCGATAGATTGGTATCAGTACGATGGTACTTTGATTAGAAATGAAAATTCACCTTATCCGTCACAAGAAAAATCTTCTTATAAAAAGTCTTCTTCACGGACTGATAATTATACAGCTTCTGCTTTTTTGACTTATCAGAAAATGTTTAAAGAAGCTCATGATGTTTCGGCTATGGTTGGTGTGCAATATGATTATTCTGCTTATGATTATAGTGCTACTAAAGTTATGGATGTAGAATCTGCCATTGAGTCACTGAACGGTAAAGGAGAAGTTTATATTGATAAAGTTGACCGTTGGGAAGAAGCTATCCTTTCTTATTTTGGACGTTTTAATTACAATTACCGTTCTCGGTATTTGATTGAATTGAGTGCTCGTTATGATGGATCTTCTAAATTTTTGCCCAAAAATCGTTGGAATTTCTTTTGGGGAGCTTCCGCAGGATGGCGTATTAGCGAAGAGAAGTTTATGGAAAATACTCGTGATTATATAAGTGAACTAAAGTTGCGCCTTTCTTATGGTGAAGTTGGTAATCAGAGTGGAATTGGTCGCTATGATGGTATCCAACTTTATAATTATAAGTCGGGCAGTGGTGCTTATTTGGGAAATTCTAGAGGTACATATGTTGAATCGGCAGGGCTGGTTAGTACAGAAAGAACTTGGGAACGTATCTATAATTATAACTTAGGTCTTGATTTTGGTTTCTTCAATAATCGCCTTGTTGGTAGTTTTGAGTTATTTATGAAGAAAAATAACAATATGTTAGTATCTCGTTTGTATCCTGGAGTGTTGGGAGGCACGGCTCCAAGTACCAATACCGGAAAATTTGAAGCTAAGGGATACGATGGAAGTTTGACTTGGCGTGATCGTATAGGAGATTTCAATTATCACATAGGTGGAACTTTGACATATATTACTAATAAAATGATTGATGGCGGAGAAATTGTTATTCAGGAGGGATATAATTCTGCATTGAATGGTTATCCTCTGAATTCTATTTTCGGATATCGCTATATTGGTAAGATTCAGACGGAAGAGCAATTGATGAAATATACCCAAAAGTATATAGGAAATAATTCGGTTGATATGCCGGCTAATCTTCGTTTGGGTGATCATATGTATGAAGATGTGAATAAGGATGGTAAATTGACACAAGATGACCTTGTTTACTTAGGTACTGACGACCCGAAGCTTTCTTTCTCATTTAATTTTGGATTTGAATGGAAGGGCTTTGATTTTAATACTGTATTCCAAGGAGTAGGAAAGCGTACCATCTACCGAGAAATAGATGCATGGAAGGTTCCTTTTAAGGCTATTTGGTTGAATACTTCTAATCAGTCAGTTGGTAATGTATGGAGCCCTGAAACTCCAGATAATTATTATCCTAGTTATTCAAATAATAATGATATAAATAACTATAATTACATAGCTTCTACTTGGTCGGTCGAAAATGGAGCATATTTACGTTTGAAAGATATTGTATTAGGTTATACAATTCCAAAATCATTAATTACTAAAAGTGGTTTTATTGAAAATCTACGTATATATGTGTCTGGCTCTGATTTGTGGGAAAAGTCATATATAAATGATGGATGGGATCCTGAAGCTACACGTAAGGTGGAAACCAAGCAACGTTATCCGTTTAACCGTACAGTTACTTTTGGCATTAATGCAACCTTCTAAAAATGAAACAGATGAAAACAATTATAAATATTTTAGTACTATTTTGTATGTTGGCGTTTCAGTCTTGCCTTGATTTGGAACCGAAAACCCAGTTGGCAGATACTAATTATTGGCAGACGCCTGAACATTTTAAGTTGTTTGCAACTCAATTTTATAGTTGGACAACCGACTTCAAACAACTTGATGCAGGAGCACACAGTGATGCTCGTTCTGATTTGCGTACAGGAAATACATTGGATGTTTACAGTAATGGTACAAATAGTGTTCCATCTTCGGATAAAACTTATACGGATACTTACAATCGTATACGACAGATAAACACATTACTAGAGAAAGCAGAAGAATATAAGAATTTTTCGGATATAGCTATATATGCAGGAGAAGCTAGATTCTTCCGTGCTTATTGTTATTTTGAGTTATTGCAGGTGTATGGAGATGTTATTATTGTAAAAAATGTTATTGATATTGATTCTCCAGAAATGCAGTCTGCACGAAATCCTCGTGAAGAAGTTGTAGACTTTATTGTAGAAGATTTAAAGGAAGCGGTAAATTTACTCCCCTCTGCCGATGAAATAAGCAGTAATGATGCTGGACGTTTGTCAAGTCAGGCTGCTAGTGCCTTTTTGTCTCGAGTTGCTTTATATGAAGGTACTTGGCAGAAGTTCCGTAATGATGGAAAAAACAATGAACATTCGAAAGAATTACTTGATATTGCTGCAAAAGCTGCATACGATGTTATTGAAAGTGGACTTTTTGAAATATTTGCTCCGGCAGAATTAGGAGTGGAAGCTTATAAGTATTTGTTTATATTGGAAGATGAAAAGTCGAATCCTGCAGGTCTTGGAAAGAATGCTAATAAAGAGTATATTTTTTCTAGACGTCATCATCCAACATTGAATTCTATCGGTTTTAATATAACTCAGGGTAGATTGGGTAATGCTGTTTATGTGACACGTAAATTAGCAAATATGTATTTGCAAAGCAATGGTTTGCCTATTGATGAAAAAACTTGGAATTATAGTGAAGTTGATTCTGAATTTATGGGAAGAGACAACCGTATGAATAATACTTTAATGATACCTGGTAATACTTATTGGGGAACAGGAGGAGGTCGTATTGATTGGACTGGAAGTCCTGAGGAGATAGCAAATGCTTCTCATAAAAACTTTATGCCTGCAGCTGGTACTGGATATTTCCCACAAAAGTGGTGTTGTGAACGTGATGGAGTCCCTGCTGGTATGGAAGCTTATGACTACCCTATAATTCGATATGCAGAAGTTTTATTAAATTATGCTGAAGCTGTATTTGAACGCGATGAGAAAATATCGGATGATGATTTGGATATTAGTTTGAATTTAACACGCAAACGTGTGAATCCAGAAATGCCTGATTTAACTAATGATTTTGTTAGTCAGCATAATCTTGATATGCGTACTGAAATACGTAGAGAGCGTACTGTGGAATTTTTTGATGAAAATTTTCGTCTTGATGATTTAAAACGATGGAAAACAGCGGAGGTTGAAATGCCTATGAATTTGACAGGTGTAAAATGGAAAGGCACTGAGTTTGAAAGAAAATGGGCTGATGCCTCTTCCAAACCGTTGGATGCAGAGGGTTGTATTATACACGAGCAAGGACGTGTTTGGGCAGAAAAGAATTATTTATATCCATTGCCAACAGATCAGTTGAAACTTAATCCAAACTTAAAACAGAATCCAGGCTGGGAATAAAATCTCATACTTGATAAACTTAATGAAAATATGACTATGATGAATAAGAATATATTATGTAAAAAGAACTTTTTTGCTTGCATGTTGGGAGCCGGTCTGTTGGCTTCAGCATGTAGTGAAGATGTTGTATCTCCTGCAATGGACGAAAAAGTTCTGATATCGGAAATTAATTTGGATGTTACTCCTGTATTACCTTTGTTAAAAGGTTCTGATACTATTTTGTCATATACTATACTGCCGGATAATGCTTCTGATAAGAGGGTAGTATGGAAATCTGCCAGTCCAGAGATAGCTACTGTTGATGCTGATGGGCGTATAACAGCTGTACATGCAGGTTCTGCTATCGTTTCAGCTATGCCTGCCATTGGTTTTGCTGTTACTTCTACAGTTGAAATTAAAGTTGTGGATGAAATTATTTTTATAGAAGATATTCAACTAACAAATAAGAATTTAGATCTGTTTGTTACAGGGACTTTGCAGTTAGAGTGGAATACACTTCCAGCTGATCCAACTTATCCATCATTGAAATGGGAAAGTTTAACTCCAGAAATAGCATCTGTTAGTGAAAGTGGAGTTGTAAAAGGTCTGAAAGAAGGTACTGCACAAATTAAAGCAATAGCTACGGATTCAAAACACTTTTCTAAAGTGTTTGAAATAAATGTGAAGCCGATCGTTTATGTGGAAACGTTAGCTTTTGCGAAAGAGTCAGATAAGCTTGCATTAGGAGAAATATATGTTCCTCAATTGGTAGTAACTCCTGCTGATGCTACATTGTCTGCATTGAAGTGGGAAAGCAATAATGCAAGTGTTTTGGATATTGATGAGGATGGAAGGTTAATAGCTAAAAAATATGGTACTGTTACTGTTACTGCTACAGCTGATTATGGTACCGGAGATCCTATTTCTGCTTTAATGACAATAACTGTAGCTGAAGGTAAGATGAATGATTCATTCGAATTTATGAATTCGTGGGAAAACTTTAATAAACAGTGTGCCGAATTTAACTGGTTGGAAGAAAAAGGTATATTAAGTCTCTTCCCTGGTGCTGATAAGAATTATAAAGCTATTCGTATTAAGCGTACTGGCGGATTTGAATTTAATGTGCGGAATTATCCGATTCTTGCTTTTAAAGTGAAATTCCCTGAAGGTGTATGGGAGGAGTCAACTAAAATGGAATGGTACCTTGATATGTGGGGAGGAATTGCTTCTGGTGGTAAATATGGTGCTGATACCAATAAAGGTAATAGAGCAATGGATGTTTTGCAATGTGGCGATTATCAGGTATTCTATGCAGATTTTACTAAGAAAAAGGTAAATACGGAGATGATGCCATTGAGTTTACAGAAAGTTGATAATGTTGTGTTCGAAATCTGGAAAATTTGGTATGATGCAGACCAAACTGGTACTATTGATGTTGATTGGATTAAAACTTTTGAATCTGAAGAAGATTTAAAAAATTTGATAAAACAGGATAGTGATAATAAATAATAGTTTATTAAAGGATATGAGGGTATTACTTTAAAGTACCCTCATGCTTTAATAATTCGGTAGTTATTGAAAATGTATTAACATAAAAGAAATTAGATATGAAACTTAATAAAATACTGTTTTCACTGGTGACAGTTGCTGTAATAACAAGCTGTTCAGCTGAATTCGAGAATGGGGTGAACGATATTGATAGTTGGCCTTTATCTGGAGATAATTATGAACCTTCTTTGGAGCATCCTGGAATTTTACATACTCAGAAAGATATTGAGCATATTCGTGAAATGGTAGCAGATAAAAAAGAACCCGCATATAGTACTTTCCTTGCTATGCAGAAAGAGCCATTGGCACAAGCTACTTATACGATTAAAGGCCCATATGATATAATAGCTCGTGATGGAGAATATGGATTTACCAAGCGAAATGCTGAGCAGGATTTTGATGCGGTTTATTTGAATGCTGTGATGTGGATGATAACTCAAGATGAAGCATATGCTAAAAAGTCACGGGAATTGATGCTGGCCTATGCGAGTGTTCTGAAAGATATTGATGGTAATGATACAGCTTTAATGGCCGGACTTGAAGGTATTAAGATTATCTATGCGCTAGAAATGTTGAGTCATACTTACGAAGGTATGACTGCAGAAGATACAGAGAAGATAAATACTATGTTACGTAAAGTCTTTCTTCCAGTTTGGGAAGAATTCTATGCAACCAAGCCTTATACGAATGGTAACTGGGGATTGCATGTGACTAAATCGTATTTAGCTGCTGCCATTTTATGGGATGATGTAGAGATGTATAAGAAATGTATTAACTTTTACTTGTATGGAAATGATAATGGTACTATTTCACATTATATAGATGGAGAAACAGGTCAGTGTCAGGAGTCTGGTCGTGACCAACAGCATACTGTATTGGGATTGGGGGCTGTGTCTGCTATTTGTGAAATAGCCTGGAAGCAAGGTAACGATCTTTATTCAGCTTATAAAAACCGTGCGATGCTGGGGTATGAATACACAGTCAAATATAATTTGGGATATGATGTTCCTTTTGAAACATGGACTGATGTTACTGGTAAATATTGTAAATGGGATGTGATTTCTAAAGAAACAAAAGATAAAAATGGAGGTGTAGATGTAGAACGTGGCAAATGTTGGCAACCTATTTTCTATATGGTTTATAATCACTATGTCAAACGGAAGAAACTGAATATGCCTTATACTGAAAAATTATTGGAAACATATAAAGAACTGACATATGATGGAGGGCATCCTAGTTATGGACCATTGCTATTCAATGATTAATTGATTGCAGTAAGTTTATTGAAAAAGTATGTTTATATAGAATAAGGTTCAGAATAGTAGTATAGATTTTTTTTGTTCCTTATTCTATATTATTTTTTAAGTTGTATTATTAGTTAGTTTATAGAATACTGATGAATTTAAAAAACTTGATTTTAACTTTCTTGCTCGTAAATATCTGTGTTTCTTTTAAGGCACAGCAGAATGAGTGGGAATGTCCTACTATATACGAGAGAAACAAAGAAAAGCCGCATGCGGACTTCGGAATTTATGAATCGGCTGTTGACGCTAAATCCGAAAATATTGAATCTTCTCCTTGGTATAAATCGTTGAATGGAAAATGGAAGTTTGATTATGCTCCTTCCATTGAAAAAAGCAATCGGGAATTTTATCGCACAGACTTATCGGATGCGGACTGGAATGAAATCGATGTTCCTTCAAATTGGGAATTGGAAGGTTTTGGAGAGCCTGTAATGCGTAATATTCAATACGTATTTTCTCCTAATCCTCCTTATATTGATGTAGATAATCCTGTGGGTACATATCGTACCTATTTTACAGTTCCTCAAAACTGGTCAGATAGAGAAATTTTTATTCACTTTGGCTCTATCAGTGGATATGCTCGCATTTATATCAATGGCAAAGAGGTGGGAATGAGTAAGGCAGCTAAATCTCCTGTAGAGTTCAATGTTACTTCATACATTCAGGAAGGTAAGAATCTGCTTGCTGTTCAGGTGTATAGATGGCATGACGGAAGTTATATGGAAGATCAGGACTTTTGGAGATTGTCTGGCATTGAACGGGATGTCTTTTTACAAGCTTATCCAAAATTGACTGTTTGGGACTTTTTCTTTAAACCTGACCTTGACAGTCACTATAAAAATGGAGTGTTTCGGGGAACTGTCGACCTACGTGAGTTTACTGGTAATAAAGTAAAAGAGGGTAGGTTAAATTTAGGTTTGTTTGATACAAGTGGTAAGAATGTATTGTCTGTATCTCGAGAATTCGGCATCGAAAAGGAGTTGACTACTTTGTCTTTTGAAGGGATTGTGAAGAATGTGAATAAATGGAATGCTGAATCTCCTTATTTGTACGACTGTGTACTGACTTTGCATGATCTTACAGGTAAACAGTTGGCCGTGACTTCCTATAAAGTAGGTTTCCGTAAAATAGAAATAAAGGATTCAAAATTACATGTAAATGGAGTACCTGTTTACATAAAAGGAGTAAACCGTCATGAACATAATGACAGTTTGGGACATGTGCAGACGAAAGAGATCATTCTGAATGACCTGAAAGTTATTAAGCGTTTGAATATGAATGCGATTCGTACCTGTCACTATCCCAATCATCCCTTCTTCTATAAATTATGTGATAAGTATGGAATTTATGTAGTGGATGAGGCCAATATAGAAACTCATGGCATGGGATCGGTTCCTTATTTTAAGGATACAATTCCTCATCCTGCTTATCGCCCCGAATGGTATGATGCGCATGTAGACCGTATTACCCGAATGGTTGAAAGAGATAAAAATCATGCTTGTATTATTGGATGGTCGTTAGGTAATGAATGTGGTAATGGAAAGGTTTTTCATGATGAATACAAGCGGCTCAAGCAGTATGATCCAAGCCGTTTTGTACAGTTTGAACAGGCTTGGGAGGATTGGAATACGGATGTCGTATGTCCGATGTATCCAAGTTTTGGAAGAATGATAGAATATCGTAACTCAGGGAAAAAACGTCCGTATATCATGTGTGAATATGCCCATGCACAAGGAAACAGTAACGGCAACTTAAAAGATTTGTGGAATGTCATATACGATAGCCCTAATTTGCAGGGAGGATTTATTTGGGATTTCATGGATCAGGGTATCAAGATACGTAAAGACGGACAGGGTGGCAGAACATACTGGATGTATAACGGAGAACTTGGAAGTTATAAATGGCTCGAAGATAAGGAAAGTGAATGGAATACGGGAACGGATGGCATTATATCGGCAAATGGTATTCCTAAGCCGCAGGCTTATGAGGTGAAGAAGGTTTATCAGTATATTCAGTTTAAGGAGAAAGATTTGCAGAAGGGGCTTGTTGAAATCCGGAATCTTTATGACTTTACGGATCTTAAAGATTTTGATTTTCAATGGAAGCTTATTAAGAATGGTGAGCCGGTAGATTCTGCCAGCTTCTCTGTCGATCTGAAACCTCATTCATCTGAAAGCATCAAACTGAAACTTCCTGAAATATCACAGGGCAAAGATGAATACTTTTTGAACTTGTATGCATATACTCGTAAAAGAACAGATTTGGTTCCTGAACATTTTGAAATTGCAAAGGAACAGCTGAAACTGAGTGAGGGTAATTTCTTTGTGTTGGAGTGTCAAACAGCGGGTACATTATCGTATGAGCAGACAGGAAATGTGATTTCGTTTAAATCGGGTAAGATTTCTGGTAAGATAGATTTAAAAAAAGGAAGATTATTTGATTATACTTTGGATGGTAAATCACCGTTTGTTCAATATCCGGAGCCAGCTTTCTGGCGCGTGCCGACTGATAATGACTTTGGTAATAAAATGCCCTGGCTTTGTGGAGTTTGGCGTACAGCACACGTAAATCGTTCGTTACAGAATGCTGTTGTAACGGAAAATGCAGATAAGACTCTTTCTGTCAAAATGGAATGGATGCTTGATGATATTATGGTTCCTTACATCGTGGAATATCATGTGTGTAATGATGGGGCTGTGATTTTGACGGCTAGTATTGATATGACGGGAAGAAAATTGCCTGAATTGCCTCGTTTCGGTATGAGAATGGAATTGAATGGAAATTATGATAATCTTGAATATTACGGAAGAGGCCCTCAGGAGAATTATATAGACAGATGTGATAATACGTTTATTGGATGTTATAAAGATAAGGTAGCAAATCAGTTTTATCCGTATATACGTCCTCAGGAAACTGGAAATAAAACAGATGTACGATGGCTTTCATTGTCGGATGATAATGGTTTTGGTATAGAAATAACAGGTCTTCAACCATTAGCTTTTTCTGCATTGCATTTTGCTCCAGAAGATTTAGATCCGGGGTTAACTCGTAAATTACAGCATGTAATAGATATTTTTTCTCGGAAGAATATTTTTCTGCATGTTGATTTGAAGCAGAGAGGGCTTGGAGGGGATAACAGTTGGGGAATGTACCCTCATAAAGAGTATCGTTTATTTGATAAGAAATACATTTATAGTTATAAAATAAAACTTGTTAGCAATAGGTAAGGTTTATCAATAGTTAGTTTGATATAACGAAAGATTTATTTTTTGTTATATAAAAAATCAGGTAAAAAGGTTAGGATAAGTTGTCTATTAGGCCTCTTTGCACAGTTTGGCTTTGTTTTCAAAGGATTATATTGAATCTTGAGATTACGATGCAAACGTGTAAAGAGGCTTTTTTATGATGAGTGAAGATACGAAATAATGAAAGAATGTAAATAAAAGAATGAAGTGCTTAGGTAGATGTGGCTGGTTAATCGTATATTAGAGAAAATTATAAGATAACGCTGAAGAAGTGTATTCTTGTATTTGCTGCACATAACCCTTTTCTTTATTATAAGAAGAATGGATAGGATGGAATAAAGAATATAAATTTTGAATAAAATATGAAACGTATTGTATTAGTAGTAGGAGTGATTTGTTGGATGTGTATAGGCTATGCTCAAAAGGTGAAGCATCCTTCACTGCTTTATACACCGGAACGTATATCGCAAGTAAAACAACGTATGCAGCATGAACCACAGTTGGCTGCGGCTTGGGAAGATATTAAACAGACAGCAGATAAGGAGTTGAAAGGAAAGAGTCTGAATAAAGCTGACTATTTGTCTCTCGCTTATCTGATGACTGGTGATAAACGATATTCTGATAAGCTAAAGGAAATATTGTTGGATGTAATAAAGAGTAGAACTTGGGGAAGTAGTGAAATGCTTGCCCGTCGTCCGGCATGGCATGCCGATTTGGGGGTAGCGCATAAGTCTTACTTGTCTGCTATCGCTTATGATGCGGTTTATAATGATTTGTCAACTACGGAGAAGAAGAAAATAGCCGAAGGATTGTATCGTTTGGGTGTAGAGCCTTCGTTGGGTGACTGGTTGTTGGAGCCAACTAGAATTCATTCTCTTAATTCTATGGGTCATAATTGGTGGACTTCGTGTGTATGTATGGGAGGTATACTGGCTCTGAGTTTACAGAATGAATTGGAGGATGCTAAAGAAGGTGCACAAGCAGTTTACGATTATTTACCGGAATGGTTTCTTTTTGCCGGTGATGTATTACAGCAGAAAGCAAAGACTTTTGATGAGGCTGGAGGCATGTATGAAAGTTTGAATTATGCAAATTTCGGTATACAGGAAGCTTTACAGTTTTGGGTTGCATGGAAAAATATGCATCCGTCAGCTTCTCTTCCTGATGTTCCGCAGCTGAAAGACCTTTCTAGTTTTTTTGCTTATGTATCTTATCCACGCACAGGTATTTTGTATAATATCAATTTTGGTGACAGTCATAAGAATGTTGCCGCAGAAAGTAGTCTGATGTTGCTTTATGCTTTAGGTATTCAGGATAAGAATATGTTGTGGTATATCAGTCAGGTTGAGTCTGGACAACATCGTGATGGATATTTCTTGAATCGTCCGATGGGCTTTCTTTATACTCCTAGTTTGAAATCAGCTCCGGAAGTCCCTGATTTGAAACAATCGCAGTTGTTTGCCGATTTCGGTTGGGCCACGATGCGTAATTCATGGAAAAAAGATGCAACGATGCTTGCTGTGAAAAGTGGACACACATGGAATCATTCGCATGCGGATGCCAATTCGTTTATTCTTTTTCATAAAGGAGTAGATATTATCAAGGATGCGGGTAACTGCTGGTATCCAAATCCTGCTTATCGGAATTATTTCTTCCAAAGTCAGGCACATAATGTAGTGCTTTTCAATGGGCAAGGACAAAGCCGTGAACAGCAATATCACGGTTCTACGTTGAGAGGATATTTGCATCATTTGCTCGACGGTGGAAATGTGAAATACGTTTTGGCCAATGGAACCGGACCTGTATCGGATCATTTTAGCCGTAACTTCCGTCATTTCTTGTGGATGGATAATGTAGTTTATATTATCGATGATTTGAAAACTCATGAAAGTGGAGAGTTTGAATGGTTATGGCATCCGGGAGGAGAATGGAAAAAGCGTGGTGCTGATGTGACAATTACTAGTGGTGAATCATCGGTAGTGGTACGTCCGCTTTATCCTCGTCTGTTGGCTTTGTCGGATTTTGTTCATGACTATCCGGATGATTTGTATTGGGAGGAGATTACCGCTCCAACAGAAGATTTGAAAGCTACGGAAACTTATTATTCACTTCATTTGCCGGGTAAGTTTAATCAGATAAAAGGTCTTACTGCTGTAATTTTGAAAGACAGCATTACCCAGAAAGATTTGCCGGTGATGGAACGTAGAGAGGGTAAGGACTGGATAGGACTTCGTATTGTGTATAAAGGGAAAGTGACAGACTTGTATATAAATCAGTTAGCAGACGGACGACTGATGCATAGTAATTCATGGATTGAGGCTGACGGATGGACAACAGATGCATATATGTTTGCTGTGACTTATGCTGAAGGAACAGATCCAGCTGAAACTAAAGATATATTCATGGCTTATGGAAGTGCTTTACGCCGGAATGATGTTTCTTATTTTGCTTCTATGTCGAAACTGTTTTTTATTAGAAAAGATACAGAAAAAGGATTGGATTTGTGGATTAACGGTCAGCCTTTTGTAAATGCTACTTTTCGGGTAGAAAAACGACCTATACATCTGTCTGTTAACGATAAGAATATGATTGTAAATTATCAGAAAGGTAATGTAAAAGTCAAATATACAGAGTAGGAGATTGGCGGTCGATAATATCTGCTACTGTTTATAAAACTATAGTTTGAACTAAAAAGTAAAAAGATGAAAAGAATCTGTTTGCTGTTTATTTGCTTTTTCTCGATGACTTTATTGTTTGGAGGAGAATGGCAGTGGTCGGTAACGGTAAAGGGAAGAGTTTCAAAAGAAACACAAAAGCCTCAAGAAGCTTTTTTGTGGATACCTCCAACCTGCAGTGTCATAAAAGCTGTTATGGTAGGACAACAGAATATGTCGGAAGAAACATTGTTTGAATTACCTTCTTTTCGTCAGAAAATGGAACAATTGGGTATTGCTCTCATTTGGATAGCGCCAGAATTGGATCAGCGTTGGGATGTTTCTACAGGTGTTCAGAAAGTCTTTGATATGGTATTATCAGATTTGGCTGGTGTTAGCGGATATGATGAATTGAAACGAATTCCTATTATTCCTATTGGGCACTCTGCACAGGCTACTTTTCCGTGGAATTTTGCAGCATGGAATCCAGAACGTACATTGGCTGTTGTTTCATTGCATGGAGATGCACCTCGAACTAATCTTACTGGTTATGGGAGAGAGAATCTGGAATGGGGACGAACGAGAAATATCGATGGCATTCCTGGATTGATGATAGAAGGTGAGTATGAATGGTGGGAAGAGCGTGTAAATCCAGCATTAGCTTTTCGAATGATGTATCCGAAAAGTTGCGTTTCTTTTTTATGTGATACGGGAAGAGGGCATTTTGATGTTGCCGAAGAAACTGCTGATTATATCGCTTTGTTCTTGCAAAAAGCGTTGGAATGGCGTTACCCGACTTCTTATTCATTTGAAAAGAGAATAGAGTTGAAGCCTGTTGACGTACGTGAAGGTTGGTTGGCTGCTAGATGGAGTCCGAAAGAAGGGAAACGTCCGGATGCTGCTCCTTATGTAAAGTATAAAGGTGACAGTCACGATGCCTTTTGGTATTTTGATGAAGAAATGGCTAGATTGACAGAAGAACGTTATCGAAAGCATCGAAAAAAGTTGCCACAATATCTTAGTGTGACACAAGAGGATAGTTTGGTTTGTTATAATGTAAAATCACATGTGCGTTTATCAGTACCTTTCCGTCCGAGTTCTGATGGACTGACTTTTTATTTAAAGCCTTGCTTTACTGACAGCTTACGGAAAAGTATATCGAATCGTCATGGAGAAGGAGAAATTTGTATAGACCGGATTTGTGGACCGGTGAAAAAGGTGAATGATACGACTTTTGTTGTCAGTTTTTATCAGATGGGGATGGATAATCCTCGACGTACAGGAAGTATCTATTTGTTGGCCAGTCATCCGGGTGATAAATACTATAAAGGGGCTGTGCAGGAAATGGAAGTTAGAATACCTTATTGTATAACGGAAGGAAAACGGCAGTATATTTTGTTTCCTGGAATAAATGATGTGAAAAAAGGTACAGAAAGTATTCTACTTGATGCAGTATCCGACAGTAATTTGCCTGTATCTTACTATGTGAAAGAAGGACCTGCCAGAGTAGAAGGAAATAGATTATATTTTACTTCTATACCTTTGCGTGCTAGAATGCCGGTAAAAGTAACGGTTGTTGCATGGCAGTATGGTATTGCCGGCAAATATCAAACAGCAATACCTGTGGAACGATGTTTTTATATTACAGAATAGATAATTTATACTTGTGTTTTTAGGTAATGTAATGGATGGGCGGATTCAATAAAAAGAATTTGTCCATCTTTTTTTTATTTTGATTAGGTAGACGGCAGATTTCATTCGTATTAATGGCAAAAGATTCTAATTATGAAGGGTATTATATTGTCATTAGTAGCATGCTCATTAAGTGGATGGATGGTAGCTTCTGAGCCTGTGGTACTTGAGTTGACTTCACCTGATGGAAGTCAAAATGTTTGTTTCTATGGTAAGCAAGATGCTTCAGGTAAAAACGGTATTTTTTATCAACTGAAGTATCATAATGAAACTGTATTAGAAGAATCGCGTGCTGGCTTAGAATTAGACAATCGAGTTTGGGAGTTGGCATTGGCACGTAAGGTAGAACAACCGTCTTGCTGGATGGATAATCTTGAAATAGATTCTGTGTCATATACTGCTAGAGATACGATTTGGACACCGGTTTATGGAGAACGAAGTGTTGTAAGAGATGCCTTTAATGAGGGAACTCTGTATTTATCGAAGAAGGATGGCTCAGGATATCGTCTGAATATTGAAGTCCGTGCTTATGACGAAGGAATTGCTTTCCGGTACTTTTTCCCTGAACATCCGCAGGCGATATTCCATAAAGTGGTAGGTGACTTGACGGAATATTCATTTCCGGAGAATACAAAGGCATGGGCTGAACAATGGGCACAGGGGCCTTTTGAATATTTGGATGTTAATGCTATAAAAAAGCCGGTAGAACGTGCATTAACATTAGAATTATCTAATGGATTATGGGTGGCATTGGCTGATGCTGATACTGATGACTGGTGTCTGACAAAGTTCCAGAGTTCTGTGGATAAGCAGAATACTTTGACTTCTGTAATGTATAGTCCGGTAGATATTGTTACCTATTATGCAACTCCCTGGAAAGTGATTATGACAGCTGAAAAGCCGGGAGATCTGCTGGAAAATAATGATATTATACAGAATTTGAATCCTTCTTGTCAGATTGCTGATGTTTCATGGATTCAACCAGGTAAAATTATGCGATCGGCTATTTCAACTGAAGCTGGTTTGGCTACAATTGATTTTTGTGCCGAACATCATATTCCTTACATGCTGTTTGACTGGCAATGGTATATGCCTTGCACTTCGCACGATGGTGATGCAACTAAAGTTGTGCCTCATGTCGATATGCAAAAAGTTATTGCTTATGGAAAAGAAAAAGGAGTTGGCGTTTGGCTTTATGTTAATCAGCATGCACTTCAAAAACAAATGCGTGAACTTTTTCCATTGTTGCATAAATGGGGAGTTGTCGGTGTTAAGTCTGGATTTGTACAATATGCAAGTCACCGTTGGGCAACCTGGCTGCATGATATGGTACGTTTAGCTGCCGAAAATAAATTGATGATAAATATTCATGATGAGTTTCGTCCATCTGGATTCAGCCGTACTTATCCGAATTTATTGACTCAGGAAGGTATTAGGGGTAATGAAGAATTTCCAGATGCTACGCATAATACAATTCTGCCTTTTACACGTATGATTAATGGTGCAGCAGATTATACGATATGTTACTACGATAGAAGGTTGAAGAATACACATGCACATCAATTGGCTGCATCGCTTGTTTTTTATAGCCCGTTACAGACTATATTTTGGTATGATAAGGCTGAATCCTATCAGGGAGAACCTGAAGTTGAGTGGTTTGAAAATTTGCAGACTGTATTCGATGATTCACGTGTCTTGGCTGGTACTCCCGGAAAACATATAATTATGGCACGTCGAAAAGGAAATGAATGGTTTGTTGGAGCAATGACTAATAACGAGGGTTCAATGGAGACGGTCGATTTGTCTTTCCTGGATAAAGACAAGGTGTATTTGGTACGTATTTATACTGATGGAGGCGAAGAGGTCAAAACTCGAACTCATGTGAAATGTACATATCTGCTGGTAGATGCAAGTCAGATATTGAAATTTAAATTAAAACCAAGAGGAGGAGCTGCTTTACAGTTACTTCCTGCGGATAGAAATACATTGAAGTTATATAAGAAATATAGGGGACAGACGCTCTGAGATGGAAATTTTGTCGGTTAGAATATATTTTGAGAAATAAATAATTGTTGAAAAATAAATAAGCAATATAATTATGCGATTAAAGAATGTATTGTATGGCCTTTCGTTCTGTATGTGTGTCGCATGTACAGGGAAGCAACAAGAAAGAAAAGTAGATGTAGATGAAGCGTTGAATTATTGTGATGAACAGGTACATCGTGCACTGTCTGAATTTCATAATGGTGATAGTATTGACTATACATTGATGCCGAAGAATATACTTTCGGGACAGAACACTTGGTTCTGTAAACCTGCAGATAAGGAAGAATGGACTGGAGGATTTTGGCCGGGTGTGTTATGGTATGATTATGAGGCTACTCAGAATGATAGCATAAAAGAGGAGGCTGAAAAATATACTGCTTCACTCAAGTTCTTTGCAGAAATTCCAGCTTATGATCATGATTTGGGCTTTTTGATATTTTGTAGTTATGGTAATGGATATCGCTTAACTCATAATCCGGAGTATAAAAAAGTGATTTTGGCAGTCGCTGATTCTTTGGCTACACTATATAATCCTAAAGTCGGAACTATCCTGTCATGGCCTCGCAATATTGAAATGTTAGGGGGGCATAATACAATTATGGATAATATGATTAATTTGGAAATGCTTTTTTGGGCTGCTAAGAATGGAGGTAATAAGAATTTGTATGATATAGCTGTTTCGCATGCTGATAAGACGATGCAAAATCATTTCCGTTCTGACTATTCCTCTTTTCATGTAGCTGTATATGATACTTTAACTGGAAAATGTATTAAGCGTTGTACACATCAGGGATATTCGGATGATAGTATGTGGGCCAGAGGACAAGCATGGGCCATTTATGGATTTACCATGGTATATCGTGAAACAAAGGATCCCAAATATTTGGATTTTGTGCAAAAAGTTACGGATATATATCTGAAACGTTTGCCCGAAGATTATATTCCATATTGGGACTTTGATGCTCCTGATATACCTAATGCTCCTAAGGATGCTTCTGCTGCTTGTGTTGTTGCTTCTGCACTTTTGGAATTGTCTGAATATTGTGAGCCTGAAAATGCTAGACGATACAGTGAAGCTGCTGAAAAAATGTTAGTTTCTCTTGCTTCTCCTGCTTATCGTTCTGGGGATAGAGCTTCTTCTTTTTTGCTTCATTCTACAGGGCACTATCCAAATAATTCGGAAATTGATGCTTCTATTATTTATGCTGATTATTATTATATAGAGGCATTGTTGCGTCTTAAACGGGTATATGAAGGAAAAGATGTATTGGATAATTAGAAATGAATTGTTATAAAAATTATAGATTATGGTTAATTTTTCACTCGAAGGTAAAGTAGCTCTTGTAACAGGAGCTTCTTACGGTATCGGTTTTGCAATTGCAACAGGTTTTGCACAGGCTGGTGCAAAAATTGTATTCAACGACATCAAGCAGGAACTGGTAGACAAAGGTCTTGCAGCATATAAGGAACTGGGTATTGATGCTCGTGGTTATGTTTGTGATGTAACCAACGAAGAAGCTGTAAATGCTCTGGTTGCCCAGATTGAAAAGGAAGTAGGTGTTATCGATATTCTGGTAAACAATGCAGGTATCATCAAGCGTATTCCGATGTGTGAGATGTCAGCAGCCGAATTCCGTCAGGTAATCGATGTTGATTTGAATGCTCCGTTCATTGTATCAAAAGCTGTTATTCCTAGCATGATCAAGAAAGGTCACGGAAAGATTATCAACATCTGTTCAATGATGAGTGAACTTGGCCGTGAAACAGTATCGGCTTATGCAGCAGCAAAAGGCGGCTTGAAGATGCTTACCCGCAACATCGCATCTGAATATGGTGAATTCAACATCCAGTGTAACGGTATCGGTCCGGGTTATATCGCTACTCCTCAGACCGCTCC
Organism: Phocaeicola sp. HCN-6420; assembly: GCF_037890145.1. Taxonomy (NCBI): domain Bacteria; kingdom Pseudomonadati; phylum Bacteroidota; class Bacteroidia; order Bacteroidales; family Bacteroidaceae; genus Phocaeicola; species Phocaeicola sp. HCN-6420. The sequence goes on along the minus strand of NZ_JBBKBJ010000018.1, from coordinate 1,481 downwards.
TTTGCGTGAACGTCAGGCAGACGGTTCCCGTCATCCTTTCGATGCTTTCATTGTAGCCAAGACTCCTGCTGCACGCTGGGGAAATCCGGAAGACCTGATGGGTCCGGCTATTTTCCTTGCTTCGGATGCTTCAAACTTCGTAAACGGTCATGTGCTTTACGTAGACGGTGGTATTCTGGCTTATATCGGAAAGCAGCCTAAATAAATCAAAGTAAAATATTTGTTGAAATGAATACTCTTACAAAAGCAATGAACATCCTGCTGGCAGCATCTTGCCTGGCAGGATGTTCTTTTAATCAGGCAATACATATTCAGGTCAGTAATCCGATAGATTTGGACCGGAATAATGAATTTATAGAAGTGCCTATGCAGTCATTGCAAGCATTGGCTCTAAAAGCCAATGAACAGTTTGTTGTGCTCGATGTAGAAAACAGGCAGGTTCCCTATCAGGTAACACATGACAGTTTACTAATATTTCCGGTCTCAGTAGCGAGTAAAGGAAACGCTGAATATATAGTTACCAAAGGTATTCCTGATAGTATCGCAACCATTTCATGCGGGAAATATTACCCGGAACGCCTCGATGATATAGCCTGGGAAAATGATAAGGCTGCTTACCGTGCTTATGGTCCGGCTCTGCAAGCAAATGGAGAAAGAGCTTTCGGATATGATGTCTTTACCAAATCTGTATCTGAACCGGTAGTAGAGTACCGTTATAAAATGGATATTGATACTATAATGCGAAAACGCATACAACAACTTAAGGAAGAGGGGAAAATACAGGAAGCCGACAGTATAGGCAATGCTATCTCCTATCACATTGATCATGGTAATGGTATGGACTGTTATAGTGTAGGCGCAACTTTAGGAGGAGGAACTGCTGCCTTAATGGTTGATTCCTGCATCATTTATCCGTATTGTTACAAGGATTATGATATTCTGGATAACGGACCTCTTCGTTTTACTGTAAAGCTGACTTATCCGCCTCTTATAGTAAAAAATGATTCGAATGTAATAGAAACCCGTATCATTACTCTCGACAAGGGTTCTCATCTGAACCATACAGAAATAACATACCATAACTTATCTCAGGATGTCCCCGTTGTTTCAGGTATTGTAATCCATCCTGAAAATCCGGATGGATATGAATGCTGTAAGGAGGAACAATATATTGCTTATGCCGATTCAACCAATAATACCAGTCAGAATAACGGAGTTATGTATTTAGGAGCTGTATTTACAAAATCGCTTCAGAATACATTTGTACAATGGTTTCAGGACACTGAAAAGTCTCTACATCCGGGAGCATTGGGTCATGTTTTGGGAATCAGTACCTACACTCCAGAAACTACTTATACATATTATTGGGGAAGTGGATGGAGCAAAGGTGGAATAGCCGGAATGGATGCCTGGAAACAATATCTAAAAGAATATGCCTGTAAGGTAAATCATCCATTACAAGTAACTATTAAATAAGACAT
>NZ_JBBKBJ010000017.1:0-72241 GCF_037890145.1 Phocaeicola sp. HCN-6420 | reverse complement strand
CTTCTACCGCTGAATGTATTTTCCCCTCTGTAATCTCAAAGCGTGTCAATATATCCTCACCGGTCATTAAGACAAATGTACCTTTCAAATATACGTTATCGCCATAAAGCCCATTTCCTTTAGGTTGTTTGTCGGCGGGAAAGGAACTATCTTTAATACCATCCAAATTACCGAAACGACAGCGCAAACATCCGTTGAAGTTCTTGGCTTTTACTCCGTCCAAAATATCGATACGAGGCTGTCCGTCTTCTGTAGCCGATATACTGATAAGATTCTGACGTAACTTATTCTCTGTATTACCCATCAATACACACTCATCGCCTACAGTTGGGGCTACACCACCAAATTCGGAAACAGGTACTGTAACGCCGTTTACATCGGCCGAAGCAATTTCCACCCAATAAGCCTTGCGAGACGCACCACTAGTAACAGCGCAACGCATCAAGTCATGGACCATAAAATCACATTCCTGCTCAAAAAGGATGCGGTAGTTATCACCTTGGCGAATAACATCCTTTATTTTTCCGTTAGCTGCAGAAACGATAAACTGACCGCCTATGCTACGCACTTTCTGTATTAGTAGTTCAAGGGCTACCAATGATTGCCGGATAGTAGCTTTATCTATAGTGAGATGACTTAATCCGGTAAGCTGGTCTATCCATATCTGCCAGCCTTCACCAATCAATCCATCTACAAACTTGGTACTGCGAAGTAGCTCCCGAATAACAGCAGTCAGAAATTCAGCATTCCCTAAATCATCAATATTGGCTCCTGATTTACCTTGAACGAAATCTCCAAGTTTAATGCCTTTTAAAAATGTTATTAACCCCGCTGCTGTATCGTTTAACTTTTTGCTTACTGCATTGTCCGCTATTTCCTTCAACGTACGAAGCGATGAGAGTACATTCTTATCTGTAAAAGGTCTTTCATCATACTTTTCCAGAACCGTAACACTACCATTTCCACCACCGCCGTTTATAGTGGCCTGCATAGAACTTATCTGTCCTTCTATCTTATCTTCCCATTTCTCTGTTAGATAGTTTGATACGACACACGACAGCTTTCCGGTTTTCAGATTCTTTTCTGTGGAAACAATACGAATGATTCTACTGATATTACGAGACGGTATGCTTACAGTTATCAAATCCCCATACTCTAAGCCACCTTTTTCCCTCATATAACGATAATCCACATCAAGAGTAAACTTTACCCTTTTTTGCGAATAAAAAGCAAGCCAATCCGTAGCTTTCTCACGCAACTTTGATATTGCAGCTTGCTTGTATGCCTCTCCGAGACGAATACCAGTAAAATTAAACTCCTCACCACCTCTCAAATGTTTGGCCGCTGATGGGATAAGAGGTCTGCTTTGAGTCTCCGGGTCAATGGAAGCCAATTCATCTTCTTGGTAGATTAGAGTTATTTTCTTATTAGAATTATCCCACTTAAATTCAAAGGATTTTCCCATTAAATCTCCTGTGAGAAAATTAATACGCGCATCATCGCCAATAGCCAATTCGTCGATATTAAAATCAATATCACGGCATATAAACTCACGATAATTCTCCCCCGTAGGATTCTCAACAAAACCAGTAAAAGAGGGATGAATATTATCAAAGACAATCTTTTTCTCAACTGCCCGATTGGTTTCTGAAAAGTTTTCCAAATACTTTTCGGGCAACATCAAACGTCCTTCTTCATCGCCTTCCCCTGGAGCCATATTCTTTGTTCCACCAACTGGATATACACGGGTAGTAACATCACCACTATCAACGTTGCTTTGCTCTACCTCATACAATCCGCCACCTTGCCCTTGTGTAAATGTCAGATTTCTTTCATTTTCAATGCGTGATACATAATTTATCGTATGGTCATGTACATAATACTCATAGCCATACGCCGAAGCCAACTCTGATAATAAACTACGGCAATCTATCCCGTCAAAAGACAATGTCATATATTCTGTATCAGGAATATTGCCAAGCTGCCACCCTGTATCTACCCCTAAAGGATTGTCATTTGTCTTGTTGACATTCCATATCAACAACTCCAACCAATCCCTCAATTTTCCCGTAAGAGTAACGCGGACGCTTTTGGTTATCTTATTGGTGAGAATCTTATCTATTAAAGTATATTCCGGTGCTTCAAATAAGTATGTTGTAGTATGATTCACAGAACTTTTATCGGCAAATTCAGATGCACGATTAATTTTATATTTTATTCCGCCAACCCTTATAAAATCCCCCTCTTGAATATCAGGAATGGTATCAGTTACCACAGTTACCGATACTTCATTCTTATTCATTATGCCATTAGCCAATATAGCATCATCAGATGCAATACTGGCTACCTTGGTATCAATTCCAGAAACTACACGATATACCTCTAAGATGTCAATCATTGCTGCATTACTCTACATTTTAAATCGAATTCCAATACATGCTTAGTCCGCACTGTAACGGTTATTCCATCTTTAAAATATATTCTCATGCGCTCATTATCTTTCAGAGTCAAATTTCTAAGACCAGGACTAATACACAAAGCTGAAAACCTGCTCATGCTTGAGTATAACCTTTCCAAGCTGCTCCCCAGCATAGTACACTTTAATGTCAATGTGGTAGGCTCACGATATTTATTTTGCATATATGGCAAAGTCGTACCTATCTCTATCCGCTTTCCAATAGCCTCAACACCAGAACGAGAAGATACATAAATCCCAAAATCAGCACTTAAAGAATAGCCATCCATTACGTAGTTATTCCCACCTGACGGATTAATGTCTATTTTTGCCGGAATATAGCTTTGTTGCCAAAATTTTACTTGCACAATAGCCATATTCAAAGTAACATATTCTTCTACAGAAATCTCATCCTTACAGATAACATTAAAGCTACCAAATCTAGTCGATAAACGCCTGCATGAAATACAAGCCTTCTTTAGCTTATCTAATTGGGATTTTACATTTTCAGAGCGAACCACCAAAGATAGAAGTAAAGTCCGGCCATCCAGTTCAATATCTTCTGCATCAACAAACGGTTCAATACCGGTTCCCCAATTATATTCCGTTATTCCTTTACGCTTAGGAAGGTCAAATACTCCTGATATGGCAATACAATCTTTTGTCTGACCTACATAGGGAAAAGCATCGTAAGAAGATATATCTATATCGTCAAGTTTATAACTCATAAGTGGCTCCTTTCCGAACTATTAAATCAGCTCCCGTACAAGTTGCATTGCCATATAGATAAACCGTAACATGAGCACCACTACATTCATCTACGATTATATCCGCATTATCCAAAGCATCTATAATCAAGCGTGCCCCATTGGAAGCCCGAATATTCAACTTTGTACAATCAGCAGCCCATATTCGGCACATCATTCGTTCTGTTATTTCCACTACGGCATAACACTTCCCCACAAAGGCTACTTCCTTTTGATTTTTCACATTTACTGTTTCATCGGCATATAATCCTTGTCCGTGCATCATATCTCCAAAATTAGAGCGAATAAATGCACTCGATGGGGTATGTCTTGAAAGACAAAACTTAATATTATCAAAGAAACATCTAATCATCTCTGCCTTGGATTTTGTTTCAGCCAACTCTTGAAGCCCTTCATCGCAGGCTCCGGCAGCACCCGCTAATAATGCAATTCGTTCTTTCAGTTTCATACTATCCTCTCCCATTATAGTTTTTAGTGTTTTTTCTTATTTCATCAAGCTTTGTTTCCAATGATTTGATACCCGTTTTCAGTTCTTCAACAAGAGTTCCGGTATTATCTGCCGTTGCTTTTGTATTATTGTTTATTCCAATAATCTGCACATAAATATTAGCAATATTGGCAAGCTGCGTCCGGCATTCTATAAAATGCTCATGGCTCAAATTAAGCAAAGAACGTATATCTAAAGCAGACATATTCCATAGACCTACAAGCTGGGAAGCGGTGCCCTCAGTTACCGCAGCCTGCAGCTCACCAGTAACGCCATTCTCCATTTCATCTTCAACTTCGCTATTTACAAGTCCCAACTTCTTCAACAATTCCTGATAACGCCCCAACTGTCCCAATATCTGATCTTTTCCCTGCTGACCCGCTGCAACAATTTGGTCTATTTCCCAGTTGGTAAGTTCAAAACCGCCGGCACTGTTTTCATTAAAAGCATCTGCCATTTTTTGAAACATATCGGACATCGATTTTTGGATTACAAAAACGTCCAGTTGCTTAGATATGACATTCTTCATCAAGTCATTTATCTTTTCTTGTATAGCTTCTTTGCCGTTATCAAGACCATTACATAATCCGTCAACAATACTCGAAGCCATATCATTGGAAAATGAATACAAATCAGTCGTTGATAATTCATCTATAATTCCCTGTCTGAGTTCTTCTATCTTATCCCTATAATCCTCTATTTGGCTTTCCCAATCAGCAATCTTCCCGTCGTCACGTTTTTTAGACCTTTTGCTTTGCTCTGCAGCTATCATACCCTCAGTTTCCGCTATCTTTTGATACAAGTTATTTACCTGCTCTATCTGCTTGCTATATTTCTCACTGCCGATAGCTTTGGCTGTTTCACGTTCCAACTGCCGGTATTGCTTTTCCAAGTTTTTCACATTCTCTTGATGCTGTTTAATTTCCCGATTAGCCTTACGACTTCTTCGGTCAAAGACATCAAATGCAGAAGATATAAGCCCAACGGCACCTGAAATCATAGCAGCCGGATTCATGGAAGCAATACCGCCGGCCAGCTTACCTGCCGACCCAACCATATTGGATATACTTCCAAGTAACTTTTGGGTTTCTTCATCCCCAGCCAATCCCATGTTCTTTAAACCGCCTATGACCGAATCAAAACATTCGTTCACCATTCCAAGCACTTCGGAAGTATCACCAAATATTTCTTTTAAGGATGCTTTCTTTTTAGTCTTATCAGCCTCTTTCTGATATTCTTTTATATGAGTAACCAAGCTGCGGAACGGGTTACGGGATTTGATTTCATTCTCCGCATCTTTCAGCTTCTCCAAGACCTTATCCAGGTTAATAGGGTCCAGCTTCAAATCTTTAGCTTTCGACTTGATTATCTGAATAAGATTTTCTATTTCGGAAATGGTAAGGTTATCCAAATCACCGAACAATTTTACCCATTCATCTGACTGCATCAACATCTGTGCATTTAACTCGTTCAAAGCTTTTTCTTTGCCTTTGGTTAGTTTATCTACCAATTCCTCATTTCCTGCTGCTTGAGCAATCTTTTCATCCCATTCTTTGGTTATAGTGTATTCGCGGCTCTTATAATCATCAAGTTGAGCAATAAGGGCATCGTATTTTTCCTTGAGTATTTTTTCTTCATTCATCAGATTCTTAACTTGAGCTTCAGAATACATATTACTCAATAAGTCTCGCTGCTCTTGTGGTAACTGCTCTATGGATGTAGTTGTAGGCTTGAAAACTCCCTTTTCATTATTCTTCTTACCTTTATTCCTTTCCTCCCATTGTTTTTTTTCGATTTCTTGTTGAGCCTTTATCAAAGCTTCTCCATGTTCTTTTATCGCAAACAACTCTTTCTGAAAATCCAAACGGCGCTGAGCTTGATACTTTTCTTCCCCTTCTTCCATTGCATCGATTCTCATCTGTTGCAAATCCATTGAAAATTGTTCAAACAGTTTTCCCTGTTCTTTTTTTGCATTCTCAATATCACCTTTATAATCTTTTTTATCCGGTTCTGTATTAACCACAGTTGTGCCGGTTGTAGTAGTAGTCGTAGTGGTCGTACCAGTATTGACAGAAGTCAGACCTTTGATAAACGGAGCAAATCTCTTTTTTACTTGATAGATATTATATTCGGTCGAATAAACGCTTCTGATATATTCATCCAAAGCATCCACAACCTCATCACTTAACTGCCTATTGCCACTAGCAATGCCTTTCAACAGTTCTCTTTGTGTATCATACAAAACTTTCATGTTTCCCGTTCCGGCTCGTTGAGCTTCTGTCACCTTATCTACAATATTCTGAACTGTCAATTCTACCAATCCGCCGTTGTTTGAATATTGTGAAAGCCCCTTACGTAAATTCTCCAACTCATCAGCCTGCTTCTTTACTCCAGATGTAGCGATTTCATCGGTTGCTTGGTTTTGTATCTGTAAGGCGATCTTTTCTTTCAATGAAGCATTTATACGGTCATAAGCACTCTTAATTTCTTCTGCAGAGGATTTTTCAGTAAGCATATTACTAAGATAACTTCCATACTGTCCGTTTATCAGGCTTATCACTTTCCTTCTCTCTTCTGTCCCTTCCTTAGCGCGAGCCAATGCCGAAAATACATCATCCAATGCTCTTTTCTCTTTCAACTGTAATGCTATGCACTCGTTATAAGACTCATTTAATTTCCTATTTGCCTTCTCTGCTTCACTAACGTATGTTATATGCTTATATATGGCATATCCCAAAGCAGCTATAGCTGTTGCAATAAGCATATAAGGACTTTTAGCCATTATAGCATTCAATGCTTTTGTTTTCATGGCAAGTATTTCCTTTGCCTTGCTGACTATATTAAGCCAGTTTGCTTGAAGTTGCATCGATAGGGTCCACCCTTTAGCCAATCCCTGTTGATACAACTCAGCTTGCGCAGCGAGCAATACCGCAACACGATAACTTCCCCACGCCGTAGCACCTACTACCAACAAATCTTGCAAGGTAGATAATGTGTTTACCAAATCCCCATTAGAAAACGCATTATTAAAACTTTCGGCGATACCGGCAACTTGCTTCATTATTTCCTCGCCCATTGGCCGGAGTGCCGCAGTTATATTATTACGAAGAAGTACCAACTGATTTTCAGTACTATCATTCATCTTTTTAAAAGCAGTTTCCGCAGCTCCAGCGGAATTTCCCAACTCCGCCAAATCCTTAGAGGCTCCCTTGGCATTCTTTCCGGTAAGAGCCAATGCAGCTTGCAATGCTTCATCAGTACCAAGCAACTCTTTCATCTTGGTTGCAGAACCATCAGCTTTATCGTAAATCAACTGTAATGCTTCTTGGAATGTACGGCCTTGGAAAGCTGCATCTCCGAGTTGGTTAGCTGTACCAAGTATAGCAGCACGTATCTTTGTCATGGCTTCCGATGTCGGTACACCTTGCTTAGTTATAGTAGCCACAGCAGCCAGTACATCATCAAGGCTTATGCCAAATGAAGCAGCAATCGGTGCTGCTTGGGCAATGCTTGTGCCAAGTTCCCCAAACGTGGTCTTACCTAAACGGACTGTAGTAAATAGCTTATCGGACACGGATTTTGCTTTATCTGCCTGCATACCGTAAGCATTCAAGATAGTAGTAATGGCATCAGCAGCCGTTGCCGTTTCAGTCAGACCGCCGGTAGCCGCCTTAGCGGATACCTCTAAAATTTCCATACCATTTGCTCCATCATGACCGGCAGACACGATTTGATACAATGCTTTAGCCGCTTCATCACCGGCAATAGGAATATCACGAATCATATCCATAACACGATTCATATATTCTGTCAAGCTACCATCCACTTCTTTAGAAAGAGTAGCAACTTCAAGCATGGCTTTCTGAAAACGTTTTTCAAAATCGTATGATTCTTTGGCCGCACGAGCAAAGGCTATCCCTGCACTGATACCGATACCTCCGAACACATCAAACGATGTAATTTCATCAGCCATCGCCTTTATTATACCAATAGCTTCCCGACGACTTTTATAAAGTCCGGTATTATCTATGCCTGTAGCAAAATATAATGCACCATCTTTATTCTGAATACCCATAATTCATTTATTTTTAAAATATAAGAAAGCCCCATATCTTCACAGACACGGGGCATCAACCTCTAAAAACAAGACATGAAACAATGTTTCAACATTGTAATATATAAAAACAGGCATTATTTCGCTTTTGCGCCTTCAATATCATAGTACCTCTTCATCCGAATTGTTTTTGTCGGATCATCAAAACTTGGTAACTCAACCCATTCATAATCCACACCTTCGGTTTCTCCATCTTCATCAACTGTCCGGTTTCTTTCTTTCATCACAGAAGCATATTCCTGCATCATTATTTCAATCAAGGAATAACTGCTTTCCATTGTTTCCTTATAAGTCAATCCTAACGAATCATGCACTATAACTAAGAATCTTGCTTGACTGTATCCTGCCAACTTTGCAGATTCTTCTGAGCGGCTATTATCTCCGTCTCTCTCAATGGGCTCACGTTCTGAAGCATCGTGATAGAGTCGCAAAAAGGGAAGTAACCTATTCTAAAGAATATGGCATTGAGAAGTATTCGTATATCTTCCCATGTGGAATTATCTATAAGAACATTGCGAAACCATGCCGGTGGCTCCGACGGCTTATTATGAATGCCCAAACATACAATATCAAGAAGTAACTCTCCATACTTATCCATCATAACCGGAAAATCACTAGTCGGCTCATAAGACTTGACAATCATCTTATCAAGGTCTGCCGGTTCTATTTCAAGCAAAAGAGGTCGCAACTTAAACCATGTCCTAACCGTTATCGGACGTATGACTATACTATCCCCGACTTCCTTTCCTGCCGGAATAGATTTTCTCTCGCTAAAATCAAATGGTATCTTGACTGGTTGCTCCGTTATGGAAGCCGACTCCAATTTAAACAAATTCTTTATGCTCATAAATTTATCCAAAGGGGCTATCCCGTTGTACTTCCGGGAAAACTCCATAATATTCGCGACTATTATAGAATTGTTTCGCCCCTATCCATCAAAAGTTTGTTTCTATAGGCGGACTCGAACCGCCGACCTCATTATACAATGCGCTCTGCCGACTGAGCTATATAGAACCATAGTTATTACTTGGATGCGGTTTTGGCCGCCTTAGCTTTAGGCGCCGCATCAGTAACTTCACGCATAAAGGCAGTTTTGGTTTCCCCTTTTTCTGTAATTGCTGCCTGTACGTACACACGAACCAATAACAACTCTGCTTGTTCTGCACCCGGAGCCTGCGAAATCTTAGCTGCTATCTTACCATTGACAACAGTATAAACTACTTTCTTTCCTTTTTTGGGCAATGTTTCGCATTGGAATGTCTTATTGATTGACGGAATATCCGTAGGCTTATTCCAAACATCCTTTGGAGATAATTCTTCCCCTTTGTCAACGGTTCCACCGGCAAGCAATGCTATTGTATCATTACTTGGAGTAGGAATAGAGAACTCAATATAATCAGTGGTATCTTTTACAAATTCCACATATAAGGGTTCGGTACTGCCTTCAATGTCTATCTTCACTTCCTTAAGGTCTGCAAAGTTGAAAGCAACACTACTTTTGGTGGGTAAGGGAAGTGTGGTAAAATCCGTTCCCGGCACTCCATCACCAACATCTGCAATTCTAATCGCGCCTACGCCCATAGCAATAGGCCTTACCGTTTTTGTTTCTGCCATAATCAATTATCCACTTTTACATTAAATCGAATATTAGTACACATAAATCCCTCTTTTAAATCCGGTATCGGAATACTTAGGAAATCCTCTATTTCTCTACAATTGCCATCATCGCTATTTATCGAAGCAAGAGCCTTACGCACCATACGTTTTAACTCTTTCATACGTTGACGCTGATACATTCCATTATGCTTCAAAGGAACAAACACATTCACATTTACAGGGATTTTATTAATGAAATCCAACTCCGTTAATGATAGATGATTAATTACGATATGTTCGTCCTTAACACCGGCCTCAGATTTGTCTTTATATATGGCAATTCCAGTACCGGCAGCTTCTATCGCTTCATATACGAAATCTATTACATCAAATTCATCCATAAACTAGATTTTTTCAAATACCCTAATCAATGCCTTACGCAAATACTCCTGACATTGGATATATCCCGTAGTAGCCACATCTTTTCCTTTGGCTTCAACATGAACCGCATATTCCATACCGGCAACACCAATCAGTACGTAACTGCCTTGATAAGCCAAAGAAATATCTTCGGCCAACTGTCTGGCTTTGGAAATACCAGTATCACCGTCATTCCCTTTACCGCTTTTCTCAAAGTTTTCAGAAACGGTTTCTCCATCCATAGCTATTATATAACCTACAGAAGAACGAAGATTGCCTGTGCGGTCTGTATAGTTACCCGATTTACGGGCCACTTCTACAAATTTTTCTCCGGCAGCAGAAAGTAATTTAAAAATCCTTTCTTCTGCTCGTTCTTGGAATTTGTCAAACCAGCGGTCTATATCCGCATCCGAAAACAAAGGCGTCAGTCCTGATTTCATACATTTATAATTGAATGGGATTGATACGGTTCCCAGCAAATTATATCCACATCAACATTAAGAGAAGGAACTTGTAAACGCAAATATTTAACATCAATATCAGGACGGACTTTAGTATAGAAATAGCCATGTACTTGCTTTTCGTCGCCAAGGCTGTTTTTCTTCATAACTATGCGCCCATCACTAACGGAATCATATCTTCCCTTTACTGACAGAGTTTTTGTTTCTCCATCAACCCACTCACCATTGACTAATTTTCCGCCAATTTCATAAGTTATCAAGGCAGTATGAGGATATCTGGTTACCATGCGTTCCTTGCCCTTCCCCTAATAATGATTTTCTTTCCTAATTTGGCAGCCTTTTCAGGCTCCCCGTTCTCAATATATAACTGCTTTGCAGTCTGTATATAGTAAGAGCGGGGATGAGAGATAGATAACTTGTTTTCCGTGAAATCCGGAGAATTTATCAGCATGGCATACGTATCAGCGACACATAGACCAACTTGCTTTATATTATCAGTAGTACATTGTTCTTCGGGATTAATACCACGCTTTACAAATACTACCTTTTCCAAGAAGCCTTCCATATCTCCAATAGAGGGATATTCCAGTATCGTTTCTCTGATTGTTGCCATAACTGTATTATTCTTCGTCACCCGGTTCTAAGTTTTCATCATCCACTTCCTGACCCAAGAACTTAGCAGGAATATTATCCGTACCTTCTGTTGCTTCGTCAGAAGGCCATTCCTTACCGTCAGCCTGCAAGATATACATAGCTTCCGGATCATTGACTACAGGAATTGCATTAGCTTCAGCCTTGGTCCACTCCTTGAACGGCTCTTCAGTAGAGAATTTTGTAACCAAGATAAAGTCTTTCTTTACCATGATTGCTTTCTTCTTCAAAGACTCCGAATTTTCAGCCATAATAGGACCGTGCTGGATATTACCAACATTCAAATCCTCAAGGAAGCAAATACGATGCTTCTTCCATGGGCAAACAGTAGTACGTTTGTGGTTTGCATCTTCAATACGCACAGCCGGATTGATAGTGATAATCTGTGCCGGATATTCTTGTTCAGCCAAATACTCGTTAATAACCTTCTTGGTGATAACGAGTTTCGATGTCTGGTTAATCCAGCCCTTAATCTTATCCAAAGTTGATTTCTGCTTCTTCAATAAAGTGAAATCAGATGTCAGCATAATGATGTATCGCAGACTTACCCCCTTGGCACTTGCTGCAGAAAGTACATCTTCAATATCTTGCAAACCGTCAGCTTTTGCAGCATCAGCCCAGTCTGCAGAAGATTTCTTTCTGTTATCTGCCGGCATACCACAACCTACAAATTCAGTGGTTACAATGCCATTATTATTCTTTGCTGACAAGTTGAAACCTGCACGGCTCATATACTGCATAGCCCACCATTCCATACGGCCACGCACTGCATTATACACAAAATCCTGGTCTTTAAAAGCAAGATTCAGCAACTCCATTTGCTCTGCATCTCCTTGCGCATCACGTTCCAGATTCTTATATTCCTGATAGTCGCTTTCGTTCATGCCACGCTTTACGGCTGTTTTTGGAATATCACCGGACATTTTGCTGATTACTTCCCGCGTCTTCTCTGGAGCGGAAGAATCAAAAGAAACGACATCGGCAATTACCGGAGCACCTTTCTCTCCAACCAATGTTTCCCATTTCAAGCTTGTAACTCTTTTGGGAGTAAAGAAATTAGGGTAATACATTGGTTTTACATGGCGCGAGTTTAAACGGGCGCTCATGTTTTTCTTGTTTACTTGTCTAATTAAACTTCTTTCCATAAATCAATTATGATTTCTTGTTTACGAATCTGATTAACGGCATCAAAGCCTTCAAGCCTGCATCAATAGGGAAGGGCATATTACCTTCACTAATGGTTCCACGCACCATTAAGCCGCATGATTGGTTAGCAACAGTCAAATCTACTTTTGACAAGGTTATCACCAACTCAGATGAACTTGTAACAAGGGTTGCCTTTCCTGCCGTAGTCTTCTCTTTTACCCCGACTAATACTTGACCTACCTTTGCTGCGCCAATCGTGGCTTCAAGAGTAATAACATCATATCCGGCATTACTCTTGTCTATGGCTGTAATCTTATCGGATGCACCTTTTAAGCCCCCTCCAACGGTAACAAAATCCCCAACAGCAAACAGATGGCTTTTATTGACTTTTACAGTCGTTCCCTCTGCTTCCAAGGCTTCTGTAACCAAAGCAGTCTTGATTACATGATACCCTCCATTTTCATCTTTGCCGACAACACAATATGGCGGCAATTCGTCCAATGGCATACCGTCAAAAATCGCAGTTCTTAAATCAGCGCGAACAATGGTACCGCCACCGACAACATCCTCGAGCATTTTTATGACCGCAGGATGGTACTGAAATTCTTTTTCTTTCTTAAAAAACATAGCTACAATGGATTAATTATTAATCAATACCGAGACTGGCAACCCCGTTGGAATCCCCAGTACCCTCATCTTTATTCATGATTTCCAACCATTCCTTTTCTGTCCGGTCTTTGGGCTGTGCTACATACGGGCGATAATTGCCTGCATCCACTTCATCGGATATTGCGCTTTGGCGAATTTCCTTATATTCTTCTTGAAGCTCCTTAATTTGGTCTTCTACAGATGTTTCGGAATTTACATCAATACGCTTAAACCATTTTTCCGGCAAATTGGCTGTATCAAACAATGCCTTAGCAGACGCGTTTTTGCCGGAATCGGAAACGGTTTTTGTTAAGGTGGAAATATTATCCGTTAAGGTCTGGATTTGCTTTTGCTGGGCTTGAAGCATCTTTTTGAAAGCAGGCGGAAGATCATCCAAATCATCATCTACATCATCATCATCGTCATCAACGACCGTTTTGTTTTTCTTCCCTTTTTTGCCCTTTCCCTCTATAGGCTTGCCATCTTTCAGACCATGCTTCTTTTCATATTCAGCAATAGCATTATTGATAACATTCTGATTGTTCTGCTCGCTTGCTTCCAAATCCGGAAGAATGTTATCCTTAAAAAGAGAGACATAGTTTTCCAGATTTTCCTCGCTCTCAATATTAAACAAGGCTTTTACCTTTGCAGCATATTTCTCTGGAATACCTGCTTTCTTTAAAGCTTTTTTAATTGCAACTAAAATTTCCATAGTCTTTTTGCTTTAAAATATATTGGAGCAGGATTTTTACCATAAAAAAAGGCTACCCGCACCCGGATAGCCTATATTCAAATAAACTTTAAATACTAATCTTTATCGTCTTCATCATATCCACACATGGCATCAGCTTCCGCCTGCCAGCGGTCAAACATAAAGTAATACTTTTTATATCCCTCTTCCTTTTCCTCCATGCTTAACCTTGCCCAACTTACGGAAGCCATCATTGCTTTGTTATTCTCATCATACTTTCCTGCTTCGTAATTTCTGAGAATTCTTTCCGATCTTTCTTTCCAATACTGGCGAAGCTCATCTGTAACTTCCGGTACTTTAACTTTATCTGTCATAATTCTTTCAATTCAATATTAATCTCATCTTCCAACTCCAATATTGAGACAACCTCAAATCTTGTATCAGTAGTAAAGAGAACCTCGTATTGGTTCATCCCTACAAATTTACCGTTAAATTCCGAGATTTTCGATATATCCTTTCCATTTTTACCCTGAATCGTAAAAACTATGCTCACTTCATTTCTTTTCAAAGGGCGATAACTTGCAAACATATCAGCTATTTCCGGAGATTTGCTACATGATGTAAATATCTTGTGAGCAACCTCTTTTTTATCCTTATACAAAGCTTCGTATTCCTTTCGCTTTATTATAGTACCACGATACATAATGCCTTTAAATGCTGGCAACAAATTCAACCCTTCACGAATTAGTATTGCGGCAGCTTTATTAAACTCGCTAAGATTGTCATTATACAACTGCTTATTTAACTGTCGATAGTTGCCTCCGGCTTTAGTATAATGATGTATAGCGGCCAACCTTGTATTAGAAATATTCGGATATTCCTTTGAAAGAAAATCAATAGCACGCTGCATCGATACAGATGTGCTTCTTGTGCGGGTAAACTTCTTTTCTTCCAATGTATAAATATTGGTTTTCAACTCTCCAAAGAACTGCCGGTTATCACGAATAAAATAGGGTTCATTGCTCCATCCTTTAGCCCTTTCAAGGTTCTTGCTTACCCAAACTTTAGCCGATTGAGGTATATCTTTCACAACAAGTTCTTCCGGTATCGTATCATTTACCAAATACTCGGCCAAATCTTCCGGTTCCATAACTATTGGAATCGCATAACAAATGCAAAATGGATGAAACCCTGTAAATTTAAATGTTTTCGGATATTTGCCAACCATCGAATCACAAAGTGCACATGGTCCTCGATTACTATCAGACCGTCTTATCTCTATGCCCAAAACAAAGTCCTGACCATTCCATCGTTCATAATCTGCTGCACGATAAGCCATATTGGTTGTCGTAGAGGATAATCGCAATGCGTTCATACTTGCACTACGGTACACACCTTGGCCAGGATGATAATTTTTCATAGGCTGAGATAAAATCAGTTTCCCATTTGCATCACGCACACGCCTAAAACGCTTGTCCGGCTCTTTAAGAAGTTGGCGCACATCCCGGCCTATCTGCCCGGCATTACGGCCTACCGATACTCCGGATGCAAGATAATACTCCAGTTGCTCTTTTGCCAGCTCCGCAATATTCCACACACGATCAGATAAGGCATTTCCCCTAATATCCATACCTTTTTTTAGCTGCAACATAGCTTTGGCATTATGAGCAAACACCCCTTCTTTTATAGCTGTACTGATAGCCAATCCCTCAATATACCTTAAAATAAAATCATCATTCTTTAGTTCAGAACGTTTCCATGCGTCCATTTGGAATTGAGTAATATTGGCAAGTAGGTCAGATTGTAACTTTACCAACTCCCTATCAATACGTTTTTCTATTGACTGGTTTCTTACCCATACACTATCTTTCCCCTTATCTGCCCATTGTTGAAGATAAGGGGAAATAGCAGCAATAAAACGATTAAAGATAGCTGTTATATCATTTTGCTGCACCAACATTTTTTGCAAATGCTGACTATCATAAAAGGAAAGCCCTTTACGTTTCATCATTCATCTGGATTAGCAGGAAATGTAGCACCAAAAGGATTGCTGTTTTGTGCCATTTCTTTTTCTTCTTTCTTCATGGTTGCAATCTCTTGTTTGGCATTCTTTGTATAAGGAGATTCTGCAGTAATGGTCTCTTGCGAATTGATAGGCTTATTACCGTTTGCAATAGCCAAGTTCTGCAAAATTTCCGTAAGGTTCTTGGGCAAGATTGAACCAAACTTCACCTCGAAATAATTTCCCTCTATTGCGCCAGCGTTTTTGATATGGGAAATACGGGCCATACCAGCCTGCACGATTGCCACACAACGCTGTACCACCGGACCGAATATTTCCATCTGTTCCGTAGCTTTTATCTTTGCGTCAATAGTCATAAACTCACGAGCCACTCCGGATAAATCACCTATACCGATAAGGTTATCAAAGGAGAGGTCAGGGCAAGAAGCACCGGAAAATATCTCATGCCTTTCGTTTGCGATTTCCTCTTTCTGAGAATCAATAGACTGCTGCCAAGATAAATATTCTGCATCACCATGATAAGCAGTTCCGGTATCCGGGTCCACTTCCATGGAGAAATTCAATTCCTTTCCCACCGTTTCTTTTGAAGGTAAATTGGTCTGGCCGTAAGTCTTTAGCATAGGGTCTCCAAAATAGTCATTAGTATCTGACATTCGAGAAAGGCGCATTTCATACGCATCCATAAGAACTGCTATATCTTCCCAGTCCGGTTGGTCTACCTCTGCATAGACAACTGGAATTTTCCCGAATAGATTCTTATCCTTTGTTATAACCCACTGCCCATCATTGATTCCGGTTATAATCTCATTAGCGGTATAAATCTTCACGCATTCACAACTTCTGCCATTAACCATAGCTGTGTATTTATGAATGAAGCCATCCATATCATCATCATCGTCAAAATGCGGGTAAAATTCATTGGTTACATTATCATCCTTTGGTGTTGATAATATTTTGGCTTTTAATACGACTTCTTTTTTTAAGATAGGATTTCCATCCTTATCCGTTCCCTTAATATTGCTTTTCGTTACAGGATAAAAGACAATCGCCCCTTTGGTTTCAGATAGTACAATACGAGCAAATCTCATAAAGACTGATTTCATCTTAAGCTTACGGACAAATACCTGCTTGAAGTCTTGCAAGCTATCATCATCCATATTATCTGCCGATACAATCATATCCCCACCGAACAAAAAAGCTGCTGCTGTACGTACTATCTTCTTTGGGATATTAGTTACAATCTTAGCAACCGGCACAGTCTTATCTTCCAAACGTTTTGGTTTTTCTTCGCCAGTATTTGGGTCTGTTTCAAACTCTGTATCTGAATATACAGCCACTTTTTTAGGTTCACGGAAACCTACTGAAGTTTTACGACGGCGGCGTTCTCCGTTATATTCCTCCAAATATTCTTTTGGGTCTCTATCTTCTATGGTATCTACACATAAATCACTGACTATTCGAGAAAAGTCATCATTACTCAATATTTCGAATATTCCTGGCATATACTTTTCTCTTAAAATATAGCATTAGCTTTATTTTACGAAAAAAGCGGGGACATGATCCCCGCTGAAAAATCTACTTATTTACTTAGATCTCTTTAGTTGCCCATACAGCCAGTGCACGAATTGAATAACTGTACAGATGCTGGAAAGAATATAAAGAACCTCCATCATCATTATTTTTTAGTCTTTGTTTGACGTGACACGGTAGTTCGTGACAAATCCGAATCTTATAATGGTGTTATCTCTTGTGAGATCATGTCTCAGCATTGCAAAATTATAAAAAATTATCCACGCCCCACCTTACGAGATGATTTTTTGAAATTCAACCCGATTGACTCGGCAAACTCTGCAAGAATGGTACATCCATCCGGTGCATCATCATGGGCATTATCCCCCTCACGCTTATAGTTTGTAAGAGCTTTCATAAAGCGTCCGTAGTCAGAGCCTTTAGTGTATTCTGTTTCATCAAGAAATGCGCAATGCTTTTTTATCCAGCCGGCTTTCATCAGAATACGAGTTTCTTTATGCTGAGTAGTAGGACGCGCTTGGATAAGACAGGACTTTCTTTTAGTGGTAACAAGTTTACGCACATTGATAGCGAATATACGCCCACCATTGTTTGACTCGATACGTAACTGGTCGCATTCGGTATCTATTACCATTTGTGCCAAGCGTGGCTCCGTAACCTCAACCGGGTCTTTGGTAAATAATACATCTGTGATAAAGTATTTCGGTCCGAATACCTTTGCGAATGGTGCACAGAAATCATCATCACCTTTATCCGCAGTATCACAAGCGCCAATAGTGCCATCAGGTCTTTTACCTGCAATATCGGCGAGTTTAAAGCGCATAAGGGAAGACTTCGGAAATAGTAAACCTTTTGCTTCGAATGGCTCCTGCATATACTCGGCCATCCAAATACTTTCGTCTGTCTCCGAGCGCAATTCAAGGTAATATTCGGTCGTGTGTACATCTTCACAGAAGGACCGTTCGTTTTCATCAAGAGCAGCAATACGGATGATTTCATTATATTTCCCTGCTTCTTCCAAACGCCCAAGTACATCATTGGCAGACCAGCGTGTACCAATGTCAATAAGACAACAGTTACCCTCTATACGAGAATCATGCGTACCTTGTTTCCATGACCATACTTTTTCATTATTATTATCGGATAAGGCATCTTCCAAGCTCTTGTACAAGTCGTCCGTCATGGCGAGCATGGATGCACCGAAACCGATAACAGTTCCACCAACACCACCGCCAAAATAAGAAACCTGACGGGCTCCCTCAACATTCCAGCTCTTCACATTCTGTTTATCACCTTTAAGATAAATATCCGGAAATATCTCATGAAAACGTTTGGACTTCACAATATCACGGGCATCATAGGAAAGTTTATTGTACAATGTATCAGAACAGCAATTACGCATAACTGATTCTTCCGGAAAATGCCCGAGCATCCATGCGATAAACAAAGATGAAATATAAGACTTTCCTGCACGTGGCGGCATACTTACTGCAAGACGATAGATTATGCCGGCAGAGTATGACTCATATACACGCATAAAAGCTTCTGCAACTTTCTTCAGGAATAAACGCTTTGCAAAAAACTTCGGGTCATAGTATAAACAGAAAGCCCAGAAATCTTTCTGAGCTTCCCGCTTGCGAAGAATTGTTACTGCCTTCGCACGCTTTATAAGAATTTCCCGGTTGCTTTTACTCTTGTTCGCCACGTATTATAGCTATTAACTGTTCATCGGTCATACTTTCAAGTTCATCACCTAAATTCACATTGGTATCAACTTCTTTACGGTCGCGCCATTTTTCCGGCTGTCGGTTCTTCAACCAAAATATTGCAGCCGTTGTGTCCGGTGGATAATGTTCTATATACTCCTTTTGGTCAGTTATACGCCCATCAGATGTAGCGAATTTAGTTGCTTTGCATGAGTAACCAATAGCACGATTATACAAGCGAGAAGCTACATTGGCATCAGCCAAATTCTTTCCTTTTTTTAAGGACTCAAGAAATTCAGGGTATTTCTTTTTCCAACTATTGATTGTCTGTTCTGAAACCGAGAAGAATTCAGCAATTTCTTTATCTGTCGCACCAAGCAGACAGAGTTTAAGAACTTGGTCGGAATACTCTTCTTTGTAATCCGATTTACGTCCTCTTTTCTTTTTTTCTGCTGAATTCTTCTTTTCTGTCATAACCAATAACTAACCAAAACTGACAAATTGAGACAACTCATCCTTTAATTCGGGTAAGCCTCCATTATCAAAATAGAAAGAAGAACGCATTTTTCCCTGTTTTTTTACCCCACGCATGGTTTTACACAAGTGTTCTCCCTCCAATACTACACCTATAGCTAAAGGTGGATATTCATCACCAAGTGCATTCCTTATCATATCAACAATATCTTGCGCCAATCTTTCTTGTATCTGTAAGCGGGCAGCGCAGTAATCTACCACACGGCCCACTTTGGAAATGCCAAGAATCTTTCCTTTAGGATTAGGGATATATGCAAACCAATACTTACCAAAGAAAGGCATCATGTGATGCTCGCACATAGAATAATATGTACCGGAATCAGACACAACACTACCACAAGATAAACCATCCTTGCCATTCGGGAATACAGTAATCTTTGGCTTTTGTTCAGGGTCATATCCGCGAAATATCTCTTGCCACATCCTTAAAATACGATCTGGAGTGCCAACAAGTCCTTCTCGATTAGGATTCTCACCAATGTACGAAAGGATATTTCTTATCGCACATTCAATATCTTTTGGGTCTGCAAGCTTAGTTTCCATTTGGGATGCTTTTTAATATAATCAATAACTTCTTCTGTATTTTGACAAGAGCATGGCTGTAAATAATACACGGCTGCTGTCATTTCTTCATAGGTTGATAAATCCTGCCCAGTATAGACTACTTTTATTTCATGAGGATTAACAACAATAGCATTACTTCCTTCTTTCGGTGAGCAAGTTACCCAATCTATATTATTCGGTAAGGAGCGCGTCCCGTTAGTTTCTATACAGACATATTTACCTATCCGATGTAGACAGTCTACAAACTCCCTATCAATCCAAAGCGAAGGTTCTCCGCCCGTCAGTATGACCATCACTGCCGGATATTTCCCTACTTCCGACAAGATTTCCTCATCGGACATCAAAATACCGTCTTCATGCTGCGTATCACAGAAAGGACATTTCAAATTACATCCGGAGAAACGGACAAAAACAGCCGGGGTTCCGGTATGATAACCTTCCCCCTGTATGCTGTAGAATATTTCATTTACCTTTTTCATACCATGCTATATTGTTTTCCGATTCCTGCACCATTACTTTAAAACAAGCCGGAACTTGTTCACAAATCCATCTTGCCATATTCTCCGCTGTCGTATTAAATGAAAGCACTTCATTTAAGTTACGGTGGTCCAACTGCTCCTGAATCTTTTGTTTTATGTGAGTAAAATCTACAACCATACCATCATCATTCAACTGTTTAGCCCGACACCAAACCACGATTATCCAATTATGTCCATGTAAATTCTCACATTTGCTCTCATAAGACAACTTCAAACTATGTGAAGCTGATATTTCAATACGTTTTCTAACTGTGTACATAATAACTATTTATAAAATGACAATACCTGCATTATTTCATCTTCTTCTTGTTTCCGACCATAAGTTCCGGATGCTATCAAAGGAAGAATTTCTTTTCTGATGTAAGATACATTCCTATCTATAATATCTTCAGTAAAAGGATAGCCATTCAGGGCAAAGGCTATAAACTTGCGGAAACACGGTTTACAACTCCAACATTCTTTCCCATGCTCCGGAGTATAACAACTGAACGATGAAGAAAAGGCCTCATCCATATCGCCACCTTGCGCAATAAAAGCCCTAACGAGTTCAGCCTTTGTGTATCGCTTGAAATCCAGATTTATTTTGATTTTCCTTTCTTCCGTCCAATGCTGTTTCTGATAAAGATAGTTCAATAACTGCTCATAGATATCAGCAAATACCGGAGATTTGTCAAGCACCCGGTCCCCGGCCGTAGCACCTAAACAAATTTCATTCCCATAATTAGTGGCAATCCCGATAAGGTACATATTCCGCAACGGAATTATCTTATCTTCCCGTTCCCACTTGGAAAGGTCTAGTTTCTCCACTACAACATCAGCAGGAAGGCGCTTTATTTCCTCTTGTGAATACTTTGTGCCCATATCCACGTATAATTTCACATCAGGCTTCCAAATCTTGTCTATAAGCCAGCTATCCATGCCCCCTGAATATAGGAGGACTTTCTTTTCATAAGAACTCTTCTGCATACTTTTGAAATTTTATCCATTCATTAAAATTATGTCTATTCACCAAATCATGATGCCTGGCTCTCATCCCTTTTGGCGGATCGTAGCATTGCATCTGACCGTTATCAAACTTATATATCTGTCCATATCGGGCACCGGATAGCCATGTCGTACTATCAACACTATCAAACTTAAGGTATGGAAGATACTTGGAACTTGTAAAGCCAAGCCCATGAATACGGATACCGGCACTATGAGCCTGGTCTATAAACCATTTCAGAATCATAGGATTCTGTCTGATTCTTCTACCTTCTTCCATTGCGGAAGTCGTACCGATAGCCACATAAGGATATTCTTCACACATACGTAGAAAATAATCCCTTTTTCTTGAAGCATGCCACACGGGAATAGGTTTCCGCCCTGTCTTGTCTTCCAAGTAACGACGGTAATATTCAACCTTACGCAACCCGACAACAACATCAATATCAAGCTCAAAAAACTTTTGGATATTATTTTTGAGAATAAAATCAGCATACTTCCTTACATAACTATCCCAGTCAAATCCATTATTCTTTCCAGAAAAGGCAGAAAAAGCGCCACTATCAAGAATATGCTTTTCTTGGAGCACATAGCTGCCATATCTGCCGGATTTGTGTTCCCAAAAGGAACTAAGAAGATATATATCCGATGTATCCATGCACCATCTTCTGGCACATGGCTTATACCCAGCAAGATAAAGAATCATACCTCTATCTCTTTGTTACAATATGGACAAACCAATACTTTCTTTTTATGCTCTACCTTATCAGCACCTTCAAAGAAGCCCTCAATATCGGTAGGAATTTCATCAAATGGTAAGTCCATATTCCAATCATTGAGTTCTTCCAAGCAGAAATCTTCTACAATAGCGGCAAAATTGAATTGGGAGGAATCGGAAGCACGATTGTCAGCCAATGCCAACAGCTTCCTCTTTTCATCTTTTGTTGATAGGTCGGTTCTCTTAATAGCGATTAATTCCGTACCGTCAGACTCGATAACACGCACTTTTAACCCAAGTTCCTGGGCTTGTTCATAGACACCATTTCCGGCAATGACAATATCGTTTTTATCCACAAGAATAGAACGTCCGGCCCCACACTCTGTAAGGCTCTTACGAATAAGACGTTTGTTTTCTTCTCCATGAATACGATAATTGCGGGGGTCTAACTTAATCTCACTTACTTTAGACATAGCAATTTCGTTTTTCGATTAAAATATAGACTCCCCTGCAATTTTCTTTCGAATCAGTTCCTGTACTTTGTTATAGATTTCATAAAGCTGCTTTAAAGATTCCTTTCCCGGCCAGTCCGAAAAATTTGCATCTTCAAAAAAACGATATTCAAAGACCCTTCGCGCCAAAGGACTCAAGTCCAAATCCTGCAATACATCGCGTACCTGATGGAAACGACTAAGAAGAAGTTCGTTCTTATCGACTGATTCTTCTTTCACATCCTCAATTTCCAACCGCGAATAGTCCACGTTCTGATCCACCGGCATTGGACGATATTTGCTCCGATAAGGTGAAGTGTCTGAAGTTACATTCAGTTTTATCATCTTCAACACAAAGAAATCCAATTCCGTACAGCCGTTTTTCTTTGCGGAAAGAAGTTGCTGCAGTTTAGCATCATCCTTTTGCAGCAAAGAACAAAGCACCTCATTCAACACATCGTTAGCCTCATCCGGAATACCGGCCAAGCCACAATGATAGACCGCATAGTCCAACCAGCGTTCATATCTCCGTCCTATATATTTTTCTACTAATGCACTTGCCATAAGCTATAAAGTTGTTATCTTTGTGTGTTCTAAGAAAGCTTTATAGCTTACTGGCGGTCGGTAGTGGTGTATCGGCCGCTTTTTTTATGCCTTATCTTTCTTCAATTCCGCAAGAAAAGCGTCCGCTGTTTGTACGCATATCCTGATATGTTCTTTTATGATAACTTCCCTCTTAATGTCATCAATACCCGTCCATTTCAGGAACAGCTCCTTTATGAGTTCATACCTGCGTTGTTCCCAGTCTATAACCTTTTCAAATTCGAGTGCTGTAGCCGGTAGCGTCCGACCGTCATTCGTACAGTATGCTCCACATGAAATACTCATCGTACCTGAAGAATTAACCTCCACTGTTTCTCCGGTCGCTTTTAATATCGCTTTCATAATTTTGCTATTAGATAATTTAAATACCAATACAATCCAAAGTAAAACACCGTACAAACAATCACAGTAGCCATAATCCAAAATGCTAACAGCCTGTATCTTTTATCTTCTTCCATCTGTAAAGTGTTTCATTCTCCATTTCTTAAATTCATGCTCACGTTCCGATAACCGTTCACAGGTCCTATCATAAGGGTCTGATTTATATCTGGAAGCTTCATTTATAGATTCTTCCTCGGCTGCACCACAGCGTTCGGAAAAATACCTGCGAAACCACCCAAGTATTATCTGCCCGTCCAATCGGTCATATAAATTGCCGTAATAGCCGCTTTTGGCGCGCTTAAAGAGCAAATTTATATCTGCTATAGTCAGAAACTTATAATCCTGTAAGATTATCATGGCAGTTTCAAAAGTTTGGGCATCCGTCATCTTCTTGCCTACATTCACAAACTCACGCAGATTAACAAGCCATCCCTCCAAGTATGCTTGAAGGCAATCATAACCGTATGCTTGCTCTATCTCAATCAACGCAGGTGTATTGGCACTAAATACAGCCGGGTAAGAATTAACCGCCCTGCATGCCACCTGTACCGCCGGAACCGAGAATTCTCTCAAGAATGTTTCTTTTGTAATCGTCGCTAACATTCGAGTTTCCCCCGGCTGCCGTACCACCACCATTTGTCTTTCTGTATTTTCCATCTTCCATATCCTTTTTTGCCCATTTTCGGAATGTCAAATTTGCGCTGACGTATTTCTTCAACAGCTCACGGTAATTGTGCATGGAGCGCAAAGTATTCTCGATTACCTCAATGGGGAAATCTTGTTTTATCCGTTCAAACTGGGCTTCTGTAAACGGCTCCTTCAATTTACCCACATTAGGAGCGTTTGCATCAATCCAAGCCTTGAACTTTTTAAAATTCTCACTCTCGGGGGGTGGGGGCTCCTCGCGCGTGCGCGTAATACTCCCATCCTCTCCTTTACTCTCCTTTCCTTTCCTATCCTTTCCAGCAGGAATATTCTCTACCGTTCCCGATTCTTCGGGAATATTCTCGAATGTTCCCGAATTTCCTGTTTGGGCGGAAAGAAGAGCCTTTTCTATAACTTCTTCCGGAATTTTTGACTTTTGCGGTTTGTCGATGCGTTCGCTGGAAAAGTCCATCACGTAGTAGCTTTTGTTCTCGTATGTAAAAGGTACAAGGACGGAGTTCTCAATCAGCTCTTTCAGCCACCCAGAAACCTGCTGCTTACGAATGTCTTCGCGGGCAGGAAAAACTTTCGACTTAATGATAACCTCATTCGCAAGAATGACGCCGCTATCATCAGCAAAGTTCTTCATGCCGATATAAAGCAGCCAAGCAGGAAGAGATACATTCGAAAATCTTTCATCTTCCCAAAATTCCGGAACTATAGTTCTAATTCTTGGCATTATTACACTATCTAATTATGCAACCTTCTTTAGGCACTTCTGTATCAAATTCATATTATTATTCACCAGCTTTACTATGCTATCATGGTATTCTGTGTCTTTATTGCAGACACCACGAGATTGGACGATACTGAATGTCTTTAAATTAACCTCAACCGTTTCAATATGCTTCTTGCCTATCCGGGCAGAAAGGATAAGAGAATCCTTCTTCTTGAAATATTCATTTGAGAAGACACAATGGTGCATAATTTCTCCTTCTTTCTTAAATTCCTCAAGGCTTTTCAACGGTATCACCACAATCTTACCATCCGACAGTTTCAAATCAAAGAATTTCGATTTCTCCTTAATGTAGTCTTCGGCATATTTCTTAAGTTTAAGCAAACGCTGCATATCACGTGCCTTGCGTGCCTTTTCATCATCACGCTTTTTCTTTGCCACATATAAGTCATGGGCTCTTTTCAGATTCGTAGGGCAAACATAGTAAGCGTTATGCAAGTCTTTATGATAACGTGTCAGCAAGTCCAAATAATCAAACCACATCGAAGCATCCTTTATCTTATACTTGTTCCGAAGACAGATTTTTATAGAAGGCCAATAGCTGCTCACTTTATAACTAAGACTGTACCAATGGCTCAATAAATCATACCGCTTTGCTTTAAGAAGCGTTTCGAGTTTAGGATTAACAGGAATGGCATTAATTGCATCAAGAAATGACAGTCCATGAAGTCTGTAATCTATTCCCATCCTTGTGTATTGCGGTTTGAATACAGAATCCGGATGGTATTTATCACAGCAAACATCATTATCTTCGATATAATAATACGATCCCACAGTCTTGCTACGAATTTCAAGATTTCCACACCAACCACTACAGCCTGTATTTCTTGCAAGAGCCATCACTTCCCGTTTTCCATCGTCTTTAATCCAATGTTGAAGCACTTCCCGAATAAAATAATGAGGCTCCCTGCCTTCACGATAATAAGCATATAGTTCAAAGCATCGGATAACCTGGAACTCTTCACATATATCTGCCTTTCCTATACTTATAAATTGCTGATTAGTACGTTTCCTCGACCATTCTATTTTTAAGGATGCACCGCAATGAGGACAAACGGCACGCTTGCGATTTACAAGTTCTGTAGAAAAACGTTCTCCACACTCCATACATACGACACGGGACTTGGTAGCATATCCTATATGGTTCAGACAATCATTATTAGCCCACTCAGTCATCATACTTTTTATATCGGGTAGCTGGCTACTCAAACCAACTACCCTAAATTGTAATTTCGTTCTCGGTTTCATAATCCTTCAAATAATGAGAATTGCAAAGAAGATGATTCGTTTTTCTTTCCTTTACGCCTGCTATTCATTTTTTCCGGACAACCGGTTTCTTTTTGAGGTGCAGCACCCACATCACTTTTAGGTGCCTGAGAAGTGGCTGCTTTGTAATTGGTCTGCTTACTAACTTTAATGTCGTCTTCATCATAGTAATGTACTGCAAGACCGAAAACCTCATCGTCAGACATACATACGGCATTACCGCGTTTCTTTGCCTCACTAAGAATATAATCAAGACATTCGTTTATATTCTTATTAGGTTTCGCATATACACTAGCGAAAAGAGGGTCATTCTTCGCCCGTTCTTCCAAATACGATTGGATGATCTGTTTGGGTGTTTTAGTTTTTTCCATAGCATTAATTATTTATAGACATCGGCATTAATAAGTAAGTAAGGCTGCGTTCTTCTTCATCGCAGCGAGATAAAACAGCCGCTCTTGACGGGTCCGTCATGGATATAGAAATGTCTTCTGAGGGAATACTATTCACAAGTTCTATCAAGAAACCGCTCTTAAACCCTATCTCAATGGCTTCACACCCATCCTGCAAAATCACAGTTTCTTCCGCAGACTTGGAAAAATCGAAATCATGGGCAGTTATAAGCAGAGAGCTCTTATCGAATTTTAGGACAACCAAAGAGGAAGAGATATTGCAGAATACCGAAACACGCTTTAAAGCCGCCAATAAGTCATTTCTTTTTAGAACTACTCTCTTGGACTGATTTTGAGGAATGACCGCTCGGTAATTGGGATATCGTCCTTCTATCATTCGGCACACAAGCCGATAAGAGTCAAAATCAAACTGAACATTAGTTCTATTCACTTTTACTTCCAATTCCAAGCAATCTTCCGGAACCAGATTGGAAAGCAATTTTGCAAACTTGCTCGGAAGAATAAATCCGGCGCGTTCCTTACGTGTATATGAAGCCGGCAGTTCAACCATTGCCAACCGACTGCCATCTGTACCTACATAAGAAGTCTTTTCCAAATCTATGTCAAAATAGACTCCGTTCATCGTAGGACGAAGTTCGTCATTTGCACTGCAGAACTGAACTTGGCGAACCCCATACAGCAAATCATTACCTGATAACAGAAACGAATGACTACTATCATCAATATTCATTTCCGGATATTGCTTGCCATCCTCAATAGGCATGGTGAATTTTCCGTTTGCGTACTTGACTACCATTTCCTTTTCATAAATAGAAATGGTTAAAGGCTGTTCGGACATTTCTTTTAAACCATCCAATAATGTCTTGGCACTTGCCAGAAAAGAACGGTTTACGAAATCCGCCTTGCCATCCACATTGGTAGATATGCGGCCACCTTCCTCACCGGCCGTTACTTGAATAAAGCCTGATTCGTCAATGACAAACAAAAAATTGTCATAAGCCGGCAATGTGTTCTTTGGCTGAATGATTCTGCCTACTGATTTCAGTTTGTCTAATAATGCTGTTTTTGAAACAAGTATTTCCATGTGTCATTTGTTTTATGGCACATAGCAAAGAGAAGAATGTGTTAGAAGTGAAAAATGCTGTTTTCAATATGTTATAAACAACAAAAGCCGGATAAATATAGTATTTTATCCAGCTCGTAACCAATTGCTCGGTGCAAATATAGAAAGAGTTTATTTCACAACAAACTTTTTCAGACTTTTTTTATTCATTTTTCTTCAAAAGGTCCAAAACAGCCCTATTTGCCTTGTCGCAAATGGAATAATCAATATCAATATAGATATCTGCCATTTTAAAATCATTGTTCACGTGCCCAAGGCAAAAATCAACATCCGCTTTGGCTATCCCGGCTTTATTTCTTGCTATACTTGCCCAACTATGGCGGGCCCAGTTGGTAGATAGTTGTACCCCTAATCCAAGCTGCTTGGAAACCAGCTTCAGCTCCTTATTGACCGCTTTCAGGAAATTATTATAGTCGGTATATCTCATACGGAAATAAGACAAGAATGTACCATTGCTATAATAATCAAGCAGAGGGCGCAACTCCGGTTCCACCCTTACAGATAAAGGTACATAACTCTTGTTGTCTATCGTCGTCTCTTTTGAGCGCCTATATTCAACCCTGCCGTAAGTCTCGTTGGCCAAAGAGAAAAAATCTTTCATGTTAATACCCATCAGGTAGAACAACATCATAAAGACATCACGTGCCATGGCTGTACGTGGATTATCAAACCGGGCATCCCTAATCCTTTTAATGGCATCTATCGGCAGGCTTTTCCGTTTCCGTATATACTCCGGTATCACAACACGGGAAAAAGGATTGTTCGGGATACGTATTATATCATAATCTTCATTATTGAAATGCTTCCTTGCTTTATTATACAAAGAACGGATACCGCGAAGGTAATTATTGACTGTACCCGGCTCCATTCTCCGCTGCATATCAGCAACTCCATCAGCTTTGCTCCTAACTATGATTACCCGATTCCCAAGGTATTCTTTAAAACTTTCCAAGGTTTTCGATTTTATATCCTTGGCATCAATACGCTCAGAACCATAGAA
This sequence comes from Phocaeicola sp. HCN-6420, assembly GCF_037890145.1. Classification (NCBI taxonomy): domain Bacteria; kingdom Pseudomonadati; phylum Bacteroidota; class Bacteroidia; order Bacteroidales; family Bacteroidaceae; genus Phocaeicola; species Phocaeicola sp. HCN-6420. The sequence continues at coordinate 43,492 of NZ_JBBKBJ010000017.1, read as the reverse complement.
AGCAATAAAAGCATTAAGGGATGACTCATACCAGTTGGCAGTCTTTCTTTTAACTGTTTTTGTTATAATTCCTCTTGCAAATTCCACAAAATCAATAAATTCACTTTCAGGAGAAGCTATTTTCAATACTTCTTCTTTTAACTCCGAACAGCTCATTTTTGCCGTTCGGGTACTGCCAAGCTTTATATATGCGCCACGATACTTTTGTACCAGATTGGTTATTTCATAGTTCAAATTCTCGCTATTGGCTGATAATGAAGATATTGAACCGTCCTCATTCATTAAATCAGGCTCTATGAAATATTCTGTAGGAATATACTGGGCCGAACTGTTATGATAGACCCTTATTTTAACATTGGTAGTGCCATCTTTTTTCAGATGACGGCCACCTTGAAACACCACTGCTTTAAATGTTGCCATACTTCATTTCCAAAATTGGCAGCATTGCATCGAAATGTTATAAGATAGTTATAAGAAAACCCACCCTTATTTGCATTTAAACAGGCTCAAATAAGAGCCGTTTGACAAAAAAGGACGAGCCGACGCAAAACGCATCAGCTCGTAACCAATAATTATTTCCTTAGTAATCAGCCTCATAGGAGACTTTTGCTCGTGTGGGCGTTGACGGATTCGAACCGCCGACCCTCTGCTTGTAAGGCAGATGCTCTGAACCAGCTGAGCTAAACGCCCCAAAGGGGAAAATTTGACCATTTATACTTTTTGGGAGTGGGCGTTGACGGATTCGAACCGCCGACCCTCTGCTTGTAAGGCAGATGCTCTGAACCAGCTGAGCTAAACGCCCCAAAAGTAAATTGAAAAACAAGAGTAGGTTTAGTGGTGGGCGTTGACGGATTCGAACCGCCGACCCTCTGCTTGTAAGGCAGATGCTCTGAACCAGCTGAGCTAAACGCCCCAATCTCTCGTTCTCAATTGCGGTTGCAAAGGTACGGCTTTATTTTGAATATGCAAATATTTGCTTCATTTTTTTTACAAAAACAGCCGTAAAGCAAGCAAAAAAGTATTTTTTAGGGCTTCGATACCTTTGCAACCAACCTTTAATATCAATTTCCACGGTATGTAGAATAGCCATAAGGAGATAAAGTTATAGGCACGTGATAGTGACTCTTCCCCTTTATTTCGAAAGCAACTTCTACAAATGGATAAAATGTATCTTCTCCCATCAAGTCAAAATAAGGTTTTACATGATAAATAAGTTTATATACCCCATCATGCTCTGTACCATCTTCTTTTAAGAAATCCTTAACACGTCCATTTTCATCGGTCAGTTTTTCTTCTACTATTTTCCATTTTCCGTCAGTCTGTTGTTTATACAGACTGATTTTCACATTAGGAGCAGGTTTTCCCTGAGTAATATCCAGAATATGACTTGATAATTGATATGAATTTTCCTGAGCCAGTCCAAAGCCCAAAGACAAAAACAAGAGTATACAACTCAGCGCAATCTTCTTCATAAGTAATGTTTTTTAAGATAAACAAATAAGCATATATAATAAGGAACAGCTCATTGCCTTTTTTGTTCATCCTATACAAACAAAAATCACCAACCGGTTAATACAAGAATCTGTATATATCCGGATGGCGACTTATCTGCTATACTCAATTATAAAGCCTGAATATTATTCCTGACCAAAACGTTTTGCCTGTTCGGCTATAAGTGCTGCATCATCGAAATAATTAATTTTCATAGCGCTACGTACTTCAGACATTGTCTGGGCAGCTGTTTCACGAGCTACTTCACAACCTTTCTTCAACATATCGTATACTGCCGGAATATCCTTTTCGAACATTTTACGACGGTCACGTATCGGAGCAAGTTCCTCCTGCATGATAGCTGCCAAGAATTTCTTTACCTTCATATCTCCCAGTCCACCACGAGTATAGTGAGCCTTCAGTTCATCCAGGTTCGGATAATCAGGCAAATAACGCTCGAAATGTTCCGGACGACAGAATGCATCCAGATAAGTAAAGACACAATTACCCTCCAGTTTTCCTGGATCGCTGACCCTAATATGAGTTGGATCGGTATACATACTCTTTACCTTCTTTTCAACTTCATCGGCTGAATCAGACAAATAAATGCAGTTTCCCAATGACTTACTCATTTTTGCCTTTCCATCCGTTCCCGGCAAACGCATACAAGCGGCATTATCCGGCAACAGAATTTCTGGTTCTACCAACGTTTCACCATAAATATAATTGAAACGACGTACAATTTCTCTGGTCTGCTCAATCATCGGTTCCTGATCTTCACCTACTGGCACTGTAGTAGCTTTGAAAGCAGCAATATCAGCAGCCTGGCTGATAGGATAAGTAAAGAATCCTACAGGAATGCTCGTTTCAAAGTTACGCATCTGGATTTCTGTCTTCACAGTAGGATTACGCTGCAAACGAGAAACAGTCACCAAGTCCATAAAATAGAAGCTCAATTCATAAAGTTCCGGAATCTGTGACTGGATGAAGATAGTAGATTTAGCTGGATCCAAACCGGCAGCCAGATAATCAAGGGCTACTTCGATCACATTCTGACGAACCTTCTCCGGATTGTCTATATTATCAGTCAATGCCTGTCCATCGGCCTCGAACACAAATATCTTATCGTAGAGTCCCGAATTTTGAAGTTCTACACGACGACGCAACGAACCAACATAATGTCCGATATGCAATTTTCCGGTAGGACGGTCGCCGGTAAGTATAATTTTCTCCTTTTTCATCATTATATCTTTGATAGTTATTAATTAGCAGCAAAGATAAGCAAATCCTTTGTTTTCTTCAAAATTAATTGTTTCTTTGCATGTATAAGATAATGAATGACAACCAATAAATCTATATTAATAAAACACCATGAAGAAAGAATTAAAGAAAGTCCTGGTGCTCGGCTCAGGTGCACTCAAGATCGGACAAGCCGGAGAATTCGACTATTCAGGCTCTCAGGCGCTGAAAGCCTTGCGTGAAGAAGGTATCAGTTCTGTATTAGTCAATCCTAATATCGCTACTATTCAAACCTCGGAGGGTATTGCCGACCGAGTATATTTTCTTCCTGTAACTCCTTATTTCGTAACCGAAATTATTAAGAAAGAACGTCCCGACGGAATCTTGCTTGCATTTGGAGGACAAACTGCGCTGAACTGTGGCACTGAATTGTATCAGACAGGAGTACTGAAAGAATATGGTGTAAAAGTTCTGGGTACATCGGTAGATGCAATCATGTATACGGAAGACCGTGATCTGTTCGTCAAGAAGTTGAATGAAATAGAAATGAAGACCCCAGTCAGCCAAGCCGTAGAAAACATGAAAGACGCACTGACTGCTGCACGTCGTATAGGCTATCCGGTCATGATTCGCTCGGCATATGCTCTTGGTGGACTGGGAAGCGGAATCTGTCCCAATGAAGAAAAATTCATTGAACTGGCAGAAAGTGCCTTTACATTCTCTCCACAGATATTAGTAGAAGAATCACTTAAAGGATGGAAAGAAATAGAATTTGAGGTAATCCGTGATGCAAACGACCATTGCTTTACCGTTGCAAGTATGGAAAACTTCGACCCACTGGGTATTCATACAGGTGAATCCATCGTTGTTGCTCCTACTTGTTCTCTGACACAAGATCAGGTCACCATGCTGCAAGACTTATCAAAACAATGCATCCGCCATTTAGGCATTGTAGGAGAATGTAATATCCAATATGCTTTCAACGCCGACACAAATGACTATCGTGTAATTGAAGTAAATGCCCGCCTCAGCCGTTCTTCTGCTTTAGCATCAAAAGCAACAGGATATCCTCTGGCATTCGTTGCTGCCAAAATCGCATTAGGATATACACTTGATGAAATCGGTGAAATGGGCACTCCGAACTCGGCATATGTAGCTCCTTCACTCGACTATTTAATTTGCAAGATTCCACGCTGGGATTTAACCAAATTTGTCGGTGTATCACGCCGTATCGGTTCCAGCATGAAATCGGTTGGTGAAATCATGTCTATCGGACGTTCGTTTGAGGAAATCATCCAGAAAGGACTCCGTATGATCGGACAAGGCATGCATGGTTTTGTTGGTAATGACCACACACGCTTCGACAATCTGGACGACGAGCTTGCCAACCCTACAGACTTACGAATATTTGCCATTGCACAGGCTTTGGAAGAAGGATATGATATCCAGCGTATTTACGACTTAACTAAAATAGACCCATGGTTCATAGGTAAACTAAAAAATATTGTTGACTATAAGGCCAAACTGCAATCGTATAACTCACTGGAAGAACTTCCTGCCGACGTTCTACGCGAAGCAAAAGTATTGGGGTTCTCGGATTTCCAGATTGCACGCTTCGTTTTGAAACCAACTACCGGCAATATGGAAAAAGAGAATCTTGCCGTACGTGCTTATCGTAAGAAATTGGGCATACTGCCAGCCGTAAAACGTATCAATACAGTTGCATCCGAGCATCCGGAACTGACAAATTACCTCTATATGACGTACGGTGCCGAAGGGTATGACGTCAATTACTACAAGAACGAAAAATCTGTAGTTGTACTTGGTTCGGGTGCCTACCGTATCGGTTCATCAGTAGAATTTGACTGGTGCTCAGTCAATGCCATTCAGACAGCACGCAAGCTGGGATATAAGTCAATCATGATCAACTATAATCCAGAAACAGTTTCTACCGATTACGATATGTGCGACCGCCTGTACTTCGATGAATTGTCATTCGAACGCGTACTCGATGTCATCGATTTGGAACAGCCACGTGGAGTAATCGTATCTGTAGGTGGACAAATTCCAAATAATCTTGCCATGAAACTTTATCGCCAGTCGGTTCCTATTTTAGGAACATCTCCTATATCTATCGACCGTGCCGAAAACAGAAACAAGTTCTCGGCTATGCTCGACCAGTTAGGAATAGACCAGCCCGCATGGCAGGAACTGACAAGTCTGGACGACGTAAAAGCCTTTGTTGCTAAAGTAGGTTATCCGGTACTGGTCCGTCCGTCGTATGTATTAAGCGGCGCCGCCATGAACGTATGCTACGACGAAGAAGAGCTTACCCGCTTCTTGCAAATGGCAAGTGAGGTTTCGAAAGAATATCCGGTAGTTGTTTCACAGTTCATGCAAGAAACCAAAGAAATAGAATTCGATGCTGTAGCACAAAATGGTGAAATAGTAGAATATGCTATTTCAGAGCATATTGAATATGCAGGAGTACACTCGGGAGATGCAACACTCGTATTCCCTGCTCAACAAATTTATTTCTCCACAGCGCGACAAATCAAGAAAATCAGTCGCCGGATTGCACAGGAATTAAATATCTCCGGTCCGTTCAACATTCAGTATCTTGCCCGCAAAAACGAAGTGAAAGTTATAGAATGTAATTTGCGTGCTTCACGTAGTTTCCCGTTTGTTTCCAAGGTCTTGAAACGCAATTTTATCGAAACAGCAACACGTATCATGCTCGATGCTCCATATACCCGCCCAGATAAGTCAGCATTCGACATCGACCGTATCGGGGTAAAAGCTTCACAATTCTCGTTTGCACGCCTTCAGAATGCCGACCCTGTATTAGGCGTCGACATGTCATCAACCGGAGAAGTCGGCTGTTTAGGTGACGACTTTAACGAAGCTTTGCTCAATGCCCTGATTGCAACAGGTTATAAGATTCCGAAACAATCGATACTTCTCTCTTCTGGAGCTACCAAATCGAAAGTTGATTTACTGGATGCCAGTCACATGCTGAGCAAAAACGGTTACCACATTTATGCAACAGCAGGTACGGCAACCTTCCTCAACTCACATGGAATACCGACGACTCCTGTATTCTGGCCCGACGAACGCCCACATGCCGAAAACAATGTGATGAAGATGATTGCCGAGCATAAGTTCGATTTGATAGTCAACATTCCGAAAAACCACTCCAAACGTGAGCTGACAAACGGATATCGTATCCGTCGTGGAGCAATAGATCATAATATTCCATTAATGACCAACGCCCGTCTGGCAAAAGCATTCATTGAAGCTTTCTGTAGCATGAAACAGGAAGATATACAGATAAAGAGCTGGCAGGAATATAAATAACCGACAATACAAGCTCATAAAATAATATTCCCTGTTTCCGAATCTCAGATTATGATTAACCTGAATTCGGAGACAGGGAATTTTTATTTATAGTCCAGAACATTTAAGCAATCAAAATTGTTACATAAAATTATACCTGACAGACTATATTACCACAATTAATATACTATTCTTATGAAACTACTGACTCCAATCGCCTTCTTTTTTCTGATGTTCAGCCTGTTTTTTACCGGATGCAAAAAAGAAAAACTGGAAGAAAAGGCTAAAGAACCCAGCAACGTACCAACCGGTTCTACCGATGACACAGAAAATTCTGACGGAACAGACGAAAAAGAAGAGAATGACTCTCCAACCGATGCATTAAAATTATTTCAAAGACTAACCAACGGAGTACTACAGGGAGAGAAAGAAATAGACGTCAGAGAATTCAATATTTCTTCCGATAGGGCAGATAGCCTATACAATTGTTTTATAAGAAACAACCCTCTCCTGTTTCATCTGAAAGTCAGTGGAAATATCGGCTACAGAGTCGATTTACAACACCCAGAGTACCTGGCAACCTTTATTCCTCAATACGCAGTATTACCTGCCATTATCCATGATATCTATCCAGCTATGGAAGAAGCCATCGAAACATTCTACATGGAGTTGGACTATCGGATGACACCGGCAGAAATAGCCTATACACTTTATCAGAAACTGTGTAAAGAAATTATTTACGGAGAAAGGAATGAAGAATATCCCAATCTGGCATATAGTTCATTTTCTGCATTGGGAGCATTCATCACTCATAAAGCCGTATGTCAGGGATATAGCCTTTCACTCTCACTATTGTTAAACGGATTAGGCATTCAAACCGAGTATGTAACAGGTCCCATACCCGGAACCTCAGGACACGCATGGAACAGAATTTACATAGATGGCAACTGGTATAATGCAGATGCAACATTCGATGACGCCAGCAGCTATAATCTTACCACAATATCGAGCATCAATAAATATTTTCTGTGTTCGGACGAACTATTTTATACAACATTCGAGCATACAAAACCTTATTTAAATTTACAGGAGCAAATCTACACAACCTCCGGAAACAAGTTCGACAGTGAAAAATGTGTAATCAGAAGATTCGATACACAAGGAGAAATAATTAAGACCGAAGCCATATATGCCAACGGATACTGGCATTACTTATCTACGAAAAACGAAAAAATGAAAATCATAAAAAGTGATTTCAACGGACAGCATATAAAGGAGCTCAGACAACAAAATATAGCATCAACAATAGGCAATGTAGACAAAGTACAATATACCAAAGACCGGATTTTCTTTCTGGACATCATTGACGGTAAATACAATATCTGCTCAATCGACTATGATGGAAATGATTTCAGGCAGGAAAAGAGAATTTCATTTATCGAAGCCTCCAGCACAGAGCTGAAATTAAGCCAAGACAAGAGCCTGCCTGTTCATGATTTCAGGGGAATAGTGGCCCTGAAGTCAGAGCTGATGCTGGCAAAATTGAGACTTCTGTATTTCCATGGCGACGATGATTACTTCCATTTGTCCCAGCCTCAAGCTCAAGTACTGGAAAACTCGATAAAAGATATAGAAATCATGCTGAAAAATCAACATATAGATGATACACAAGCCAATATACTTGCAAAAGAAATCAAATCCAAGCGCAAAGCATATAATCTGCCAATCTCTGTAAAACGTTGAATAGTTTTCCTACAATAACATAAACGTGAGTCCGATATAACCCCCACCTTGCCACAGCAAGAAAGTTTTATATCAAGCTCACGTTTTATTTCATCTAAAAAAACAGTAGTTAATCCACAGATTCCTTTTCCGGAGTATTCAATTTCCGTTTGACAACAGCCGGATTACCTACAGCCAGACTATCGGAAGGAATATCTTTCGTAACCACGCTTCCAGCACCGATAATACACCGGTCGCCAATCGTCACTCCCGGAAGAATAATAGCTCCTCCTCCAATCCAGCAATCCTTACCAATAGTCACCGGATATGAATATTCCTTAGAAGCACGACGCTCACGGTAATCGATAGGATGATGAGGAGTATAAATCTGTACATTTGGAGCAATCAGGGTATAATCACCTATCGTAATGTAAGCCCCGTCAAGAAAAGTACATCCGGCATTGACAAACACATGTTCTCCCAACCGTATGCCATGTCCGTGATCGCAGAAGAAAGGTGGCTGAATAACCGATGTCGCAGGTATTCCCGGCACCAGATCTTCCAGTACCTTACGGTAATCGTCATCGTAAAGAGTCATTGCCCGAAACTTAGCCAACAGTTTCTTACAATGATAAAAGCTGCTCTGTATTTCAGGAGAGCTGAAATCAGCAAGTAAGCCGTTCCTCATTTTCTCAATTTCATTCATAGCATTCCGATACCAGAGTTAATTACTTCAAAGCTTCTTCAATAGTACTCATCAGTTTCTGAAACTCTTCGGGAGTATATCCCGTAGATGTATATATCAACTTTCCATCCTTGCCAAACAAATAAGCACGTGGAATACTCTGGTCGGCAAACAATGAAAAGACTTCACGCTTAGGATCCGGATAAAGCGGGAAAGTAAACTTCTTACGAATGTTATATTTAGTCAGTTCAGCATCAGTATGCTCACGACCAATCACCAGCAAACGGAAATTCTCATTATCTTTATACTTTGGATAAAGCGTACTCTGTACCTCGGCAAGTTCCTTTTGGCACGGTCCACACCACGTAGCAAACAGACTAACCAAAACTACCTTACCCTTCAAGTCGGCAGGAGTAACGGTTCCATACACTTCCGAATTCAGTGTAAACTGAGGCATTGTATCACCTATTTTCACTTTCTCTGTACTTGTCTGAGCATTCGCTCCCATAAAAAACAGCATTAAAACCATTATCAGGCCGCCGATTTTCAACGATTTCATCATATATTATCAGAATTTAAATAAAACGATTCACGCTATCATCAACAAATATATGTTTTTTCTGAACAAAAATCCCTTACAGGACGTATCTTTGTAATGAGTTTTAACAAAAACAGCTACCGCTTATGATGATTTATATTTCGTGCGCTAAGACAATGACTGCACGCAGCCGCCAGCAGGTTCCTTTTACAACAATACCCCATTTTGAAAAAGAGGCCCGTGAAAATGCCATGAACATGGCACAGTTCAGTGCTAAAGATTTGTCAAGTCTGTTACGAATAAACAATAAGTTAGCAGCCGAAAACGTTCTCAGGTATCACGAGTTCTTCTCACCAGAAAGCCACTCTCTTCCAGCCTTACTTGCATATACAGGTATCGTATTCAAGCGTCTTAATCCGAAAGATTTTACCGACGAAGACTGGAAATATGCCCAAGACCATCTGTTCATTACCTCTTTCCTTTACGGACTACTGCGCCCGCTCGATTTGATAAAAAGTTATCGTCTAGAGGGCGATGTACGCATGCCAGAACATGGAGATGCAACAATGTTCGAATACTGGCGTTCCCTGCTGACAGATTATTTCATCACAGAAATTAAAAAGCAAGGCGGAGTTTTGGTCAATCTGGCAAGTGCCGAAATGAAAGGTCTATTTCACTGGGAAAAAATTACTCAAGCCGTAAGGGTTATCACTCCCGAATTTATGGTATACAAGAATGGTAAGCCCACAACAGTAGTTGTCTATGCCAAAATGTGCAGAGGAGAAATGACACGCTTCATCCTGAAAAACTGTATCGAGGATGTAGAAGCACTGAAAACTTTCGAATGGGAAGGGTTCACGTTCAACGAAACGTTAAGTCAAAAAGACCATATGGTTTTCACCTTACAATAAAAGAGAAAATGAGGATATAAAGTCTATTTATACCCTCATTTCTATTAATTAATCGAATTTTCAAAGCCTATTATTCTAAACAATAAAACGTTATCTAAACTTCTATATTTTCAACAAGCAACAATTAATTTTCTACATAAAATATAGAAAAGGAAAAGATAATCTCCATCACTTTCCATTAGAACATTAACCTTACACGATAATTAACCACACATAGCAAGGAGCCGTGCACCAATTTGATGATTAATGTCAAGATTGACAACTTTCGAAAGGAATTTACGTGCTTGCTCTTTATTCCCAAGACCAAGATATCCAAGTCCCATAACAAGATTGCAATGAATAAGATTGCGAACATTTAAATCGTCATCCCAAATAAGCAAATCAGGAAGCGACACCGCAAAATAATCAATCTTGACCTTATCAAACAAATGCTGTTCACCGTGTTTTATAAGCTTATTAAAACAACTGCGAGCTCTATTTTCATCACCTAGTTTACGCCATGCAAGTCCCTGATAAAAAATCTTATCTGGCTGTTGGTCATTATAGAAGAAAGCAATAGCTGGTTCTGCAGAACCCTTGGTCGCCCATTCAAAATATTTCTTGGCTAATTCGGTTTCACCAAGACCTTCATAGGCACATCCCAACCAATAATGAATATCATTTTCCTCAGCCATAGAAAGTTTACCTTCACCCAAATTATCTGGATACTTCTCCGTTTCTTTAAGCAAGCTGACAGCATCTGCATAACGCTTCTCCTCCAAAGCTTTTTTAGCCAATTCGACCCGGCAGAAAACATACTGACTTGTAACCTTACCTTCTCCACCTTCCCATGGATGAAATTTACGGGCATTAATAAGATTGTATGCTGTCCGGTATTCGCCAAGCTGATTATAAAGCGTAATACGTTCGATACATAAATCATCACGTTGTTCAACAACCTCCGCATGTGCATTAAGGAAATCAAGACGTTGACGATGAGAATAACGAAGTTTTTTATATAATTGATCAAGCTCCATAAGAATACGAGCGTCCGACTCATCAAGTTTATAAGCCTTTTCAAGGGCTGCAAGAGCTTTCTGAGGATTCTTCTGCTTATTATAATAAGCTAAAGACAGATTACGCAATACGGTTGGATAGGTATCATCAATAGAAGCCGATTTTTCCCAGCAAGCAATTGCTTCATCATAAACACGGGCTGCGTAATGGAAATTTCCAAGATAATAGGGAGCCTTTGCACCTTCAGGGTTAAGTTTCATTGCATCCTGAAGCATTAGAACTTCTTCAAGTTTATTCGGGAAGCAATAATCTGGACACATTGTTTCAGCTTTCTTATAGAGTAAAGCAGCCTCATCTTTCTTTCCCATCATGGAATAGAAGTAACCCAAGGCATAGTAAACCATAGGATAAGTAATCTCTGTTTCCTCTGTCACAAACGAAAGTAACTGAACAGCCTCATCATACATACCGGCAGAAGCATAATCGATAGCATATTCCATATAACTATGAACAGCCCCACGCATAAGAGTTTTCATTTCAGCCTTAACAGCATCTGCCTTTTGAGGATTCCCCTGTAAAACATTGAGAAGATAAGATTCAAAGCGGCATCCCATATTGAATTTATCCATAACAAGAGATTCGTCAATCAGTGCTTCTGCTTTAGCATAGCAGCCCATCTTGCGCAAGAAAGATACTTTAAGCTGACGTCCTTTATGATTTAACCAGTTACGATACAAAGAACGGTTAATATGGTCAAGTCCATCTGTATAATCTCCCCGAATCATGTCAATCTGCGCCAATCCCATATAACCGGCATCCTGCCAGGCTGCATTCCAAGTAGCTTTAAAGAATGCATCATAAGCTCCATCTATATCGCCTTGCATTTTTTTACTCCACCCGAGGTTATAGCGAGGTTCACCATCGTATGGATTGGGATTACGCTCCGTCTGAGTTTTAACAGCCCGTTCAAAATATTTCTGAGCTTCAGCAAAACGTCCCCGGCGCAACAATAACAGACCCACTGCATTATTGCAACGAATATCACTTTCATCACGCCTGAGAGCTTCCATATAATAATCCATTGGAAGATAAGTGGCATGACGATACTGTTCCAAATGCTGTCCGGTCAGAAACAATTGCTCCATATTGGCTATTTTCTTCGGATCAAGTGCTGCTTTTGCCGGCTCCGGAACAGGCTTAATTTCCGGTTTATCAGCCTGGTAACTAACAAGCACTTTACCATTTTCATCGAAAACAGTAAGTTTCAGTTCTTCCAGTTTAACAGTATCACACACTACAGTATTTTCATAGGCATTATCCGGAGCTACAGCTGTAAGGGTATCAAGATAAATCTTACCATTTTCCACATTAACAAGCATGATACGCACTTCGCGATGTACTGCTGTTGTATAAAGCATAACTTTCATCCTCCCCTCTTGCTCCGGAAGAATATTGATAAGCGCATCGCGCGTTGCATTCTTCACCATACCTACTTTCTGATAAGGCATGAAATATTGTACCCAAGATTTTTCTTCATAAGGTTGCAACCAAGTAAAATCGGGCTGATTATCACAATACATACCCGTCATAAGCTCAATATACGGTCCATCTTCGTCTGTAAGATTGCGATCCCAGGCCTGACCAAAATCACCACATCCCCATGTCCATTGTTTTTTTCCTGCATTAATATGATGATCCGCCACATGGAGAAGTCCAGCCTCTACATCCTCATTGTAACCGCCAACAAAATCATATTTAGAATTAATGGCCATATAAGAAGTAGGTACAGGAATATTTTTATAACGAGATATATCCACACCTGCAGAATAGTCTACTTTATAATATTCCCCAGTTGCAATAGGAAAACTTGAAACTGCACGCTTTCCATGATCAAACACGGCGTTCACATCAGGCGGAAATACAGAATAATAATCTTTATTGACAGCAACAGCCGGATTTGCCCACCACAAAAAAGTCTGCGGAAAGGGAGTGCGATTATAAACCTTAGCTTTTATTTCAATATAAGCTTTGCCCGGATAAAGCGTAAATCCAACCATACCTTTAGTACGGAACATACGTTCTACTTCACTACACCACACTGTTTTACTTCCATCCGGAAATTCTTCTATCATGCAATCTGTAGGCAAATAAGTACTCGGACGATGATGCTGTGGCCAGTTAAACTCAATACCTCCAGAAATCCATGGGCCGGTAAGACCAACCAAAGCCGGTTTGATTACCTGATTATAATAAACGAAATGGCGTTTCTTTACCTTATCATAAGCCATCTGAATACGTCCTCCCAATTCAGGCAAAATCATCACCTTGATATACTCATTCTCTATAAAAAAAGCCCTCCAAGGACAATCATGTTTTTCATCTTCAATCTTTTCAATTACCGGATAAGGATAAACTGAACCAGAACTACCCTGATAGACACGTTTCTCCAAAAAAATAGGATTTTTTTCTTCTTTACCTATACCATAAGTGGGTAGCATTACAATCTCCTCCCAAGCTTTTACTTCGGAAGTATTAATTGTGCTTTGAACTAAATACTCTGTTATTTTTTCCATAAGCAATAATAGCTAAACAAGTTTCACCTCATAAAATAATGTATAATATCTTGCTCTTCAAGTATCAAATCATAATCACTTTACCAACTCCTTTTCTAACTCTTCCAACGATTTCCCTTTGGTTTCCGGCACATAACGTAAAACGAATAGGAAACCTGCCAAACAGATTATCATATAAAGAATAAAGGCTCCTCCTGTACCCAGACCTGCATTTAGAAACGGGAAAGTATAAGTCAACAAGAAAGATGCTATCCACAAACAGGCTGTACATACAGCCATTGCAATTCCACGTACCTTATTAGGAAATATTTCCGACAACAATACCCAAGTTATCGGTCCTAAGGACATCGCATAAAGTCCAATTGCAAGCACAATAAACACAATCATAATCACTCCCTTAAACTCAAGAAAGTAACTTATGCCAAGCAATGTATAAATGCCCGCCAGTCCGCCTGCCCCTATTAACATCAATGTTTTACGCCCCAAACGTTCGACTGTATAAATAGCGATAAATGTAAAGACTAAATTAGCAATGCCAGTTACTACAATATTCATCAGCATTTCAGATATGCCATACCCTGCTGCCTGAAATACTTCTTGAGCATAATTGAATATAATATTAGTCCCACTCCACTGCTGAAACATAGCCAATACAATACCAACAATTAAGACTTTACGCATTTTAGCAGAAAATAATAAAGACAACGCGCCTTGATGTTGATTACTTGAAGAAAAGGAAGCTGCAGAATAATTTAAAAGTTCTACTTTTGCATATTCTTCTCCTCCGATAGTTCGCAAAACCTTTGCAGCAGCTTCTCTCCGATTATTGGCAGCCAGCCAACGAGGGCTTTCCGGAATAAACAAAGAAAGTAAAAAGAAAAGGCCAGACGGTATACACACTGCCCAAAACATCCATCTCCATCCTGCTTGTCCGTTCCACGACAGAAAAATATCACTTGAAGTTGCAGTTTCCGATACAGGATCGGCCAAAAGCATATTCACAATCTGTGCACTCAAAATTCCAAGAACAATTGTCAACTGATTTAAAGTAACCAGTTTACCACGTATCCGTGTCGGAGCAACTTCGGCAATGTACATCGGAGATAAATCAGCAGCCAAGCCAATGGCTATTCCTCCTACCAATCGGGCTAAAATAAAAGTCATCAAAGCAGAACTTGCACCAGTAGCCCAAGAAGACACCAAAAAGACCAAGGCTGCAAACTGCAATAGTTTTTTTCTTCCATAACGATCGGCCAAAAATCCCGCCATCGTAGCTCCTAACAAGCAGCCAGCCAAAGCAATACTCATTGCTAAAGCCTGCATACCAGCATTCTCGGATATTCCAAAATAAATTTCATAAAAAGGTTTCGCTCCACCTATGACAACCCAATCGTACCCGAAAAGAAGCCCTCCCATTGCTGAAACCAAACAAATAAAATAGACAAAAAGACAATTATATGTATTCATAGCTAGTTATTAATATTAAACGAATACAAAATAACAGAGAATCCATGAGGCAAAAAATGTAGGAAACATCGGTTATCATGTAAAATATCTTGTTTTTTCGTCAAAAAGAAAAAAGGAGATTTGAAAAGCAAACAGAAAAAATTACTTTTGCAAAAGTAAAATACAATCTATGAAGCACAAAAAAGATGGATTTACAGGCCAGAGAGCTATTGTACTCCCTCCAGCAATTATTGAGCTATTACAAAACAATGAAATAACCAATCTGTTATACGTTACAGACATTGGTTTCTATCCTAAAGCTTCAGGGCACTACAGAACACGTCCCGAAGGAGCAAGCCAACATATTCTTATATATTGTACAGAAGGAAAAGGATGGTTCAATGTGAATGGAGTACATCATGATATAGAAAAAGAACAGTTTTTCATCATCGAAGCAGGACTACCACACACGTATGCAGCCTCCGAACGCAATCCATGGTCTATTTACTGGATTCATTTCACCGGAGAAAAAAGCCACCTATTCAAATCAATATACAATAAAGTATTCAACATTGACGATGCTCCCGATGCTCGATTCAAAGACAGACTTATTCTCTTTGAAGAAATCTATCAAAATCTGGAAAAAGGATATAGCATCGAAAATCTGGAGTATACTTCATTGTGCCTATGGCATTTTATAGCCTCATTCCGTTTTATATCTCAATTTAGAGAAGTCAATAAAGCGTCAAAAGGTAACATTATACAGGAGGCCATTTGTTTCATGCAAAAAAACATCAACAAAAAATTGTCCTTGGAAGAAATTGCAGAAAGCGTACGATACTCTCCATCACATTTCGGACAACTTTTTTTAAAGAAGACCGGACATACACCTCTCAATTATTTTACTCACATGAAAATACAAAAAGCCTGTCAGCTTCTTGACTTTTCAGACATGAAGATTAAAGAAATAGCCGACAAACTAAGTTTCTATGACCAATATCATTTCACAAAAGTATTTATCAAAATATTAGGAGAAAGCCCCAGCAGTTACAAGAAAAGGAACAAAGGATAAGTTATGAAATACAAAATCTCTCTATTTTTATCCTATATCATCACAATACAAGATAAAAACAGAGAGATTTTATGCAACTCCAATTTTGACAAGTCAACTGATTCCGTCTTACTTGAAAAGCTTCTCCAAATCGTCTTCTTTCAAGACTGAAAGCACGACCTTGCCGTCGGGAGTATAATTGGGAGTAGAAACAGCAAAAAGCTCATCTACCAGATTATTCATTTCTTCATTCGTAAGTACCTGTCCAGGTACAATAGCAGCAGCTTTTGCCAGCGAAAGAGCCAGCATACTCTGTACTTCCTCTTTTACCTTACAGCCCTTTTCGATAGCAGTCTGCACCATATTCGTCACCAGCGTTTCTGGATTTAAACCTTCAATACCTGCCGGTATGCCATTGATGGCATAAGAGCCTCCCCCCAGATTACTGAGTTCAAAGCCCAAGGCTGTCAGGTCGTCCATGATTTCCTCCAGCACAGGAACTTCGGCTGGAGAGAAATGCACCATATCAGGAAACAGCATACGCTGAGAAACATTTCTCCGATTGGCTATCTGACTCATATACTTATCGTACAAAATACGTACATGAGCACGCTGCTGATCAATAATCATCAATCCCGACTTGACAGAAGTCAGAATATAGCTTCCTTTATACTGATAATGTTGTGCCGACTTTTCTGCTACATTTTCATCCGGATGCTCATCATACAATGTCGGTTCCGACGGTTCTTGTTCAGGCTCACTCCACGATTCTTCAGGAACAGGCGAAGAAGGCATATTCCACGCAGGCATACTGTTCTTTTCCAGCCCCTGAAACAAAGGTTCCCATTCCGTGTGCTGCTTCTTATTGTACGAAGAAGGAGAATACTGCGATGGAGGCACCGACGACACATTAAACGGATTATACGAAGGATCGTACGAAGTAGAAGGAGGACGAACGCCCGAAGTAGGAGCCGCATCAAAAGCTGGAATATCAGGCATACCTTCCGTATCAAAGTCAATGGAAGGAACAGCATTGAAGCGTCCCAACGTTTCTTTTACTGCTGCCGACAGGATCTGCCAGATAGGCTGCTCGTTCTCAAATTTTATTTCTGTCTTCGTAGGATGAATATTCACATCAATATTTGCCGGATCGACATCAAAATAAATAAAGTAAGAAACCTGTTCACCAGCCGGAATGAGGTTTTCGTAAGCATCGACCACCGCCTTGTGAAAATATGGGTGTCGCATATAACGCCCGTTGGCAAAAAAGAACTGACGAGCCCCTTTCTTGCGGGCCGTTTCGGGCTTTCCAATAAAACCATGTATTTTTACCATACTGGTTTCAATATCGAGCGACAGCAAATCTTGGTTCAGTTTCTTTCCGAATACTCCCATAATACGCTGACGCAACTGGATAGCCGGAAGATTCAGCATTTCCGTATCATTATGATGCAGTGTAAACGATACATCAGGATTGACCAGGGCAATACGTTCAAATTCTGCCAGAATATTACTCAGCTCCGTCTGATTCGATTTCAAGAACTTACGCCGCGCTGGAATATTGAAGAAAAGGTTCTTAACAGAAAAATTACTTCCCTGTGAACACGCTATAGCCTCCTGACTTTCTACCTTGGAGCCCGAAATACAAATATGAGTTCCAAGCTGTTCTCCTTCCTGACAAGTACGCAGGTCTACCTGAGCCACCGCAGCAATCGAAGCAAGCGCCTCGCCACGGAAACCCATCGTATGAAGAGAAAACAAATCGGCAGCCTGACGAATTTTCGATGTCGCATGACGTTCGAAAGCCAGACGCGCATCAGTTTCCGACATACCTTTTCCATCGTCTATGACCTGAATACAAGTCTTGCCCGCATCAGTCACCAAAACGTCTACGTGATGTGCTCCGGCGTCGATGGCATTTTCTACCAACTCCTTCACCACAGAAGCCGGACGCTGTATAACTTCGCCCGCCGCAATCTGGTTGGCTACGGAATCGGGCAACAAACGGATTACATCGCTCATAACATGAAAAAATTTAGAAAGTAAGTTCTCCAGTCACCAAATAGTGTAAGATATATGCAAGTACAGCTATGGCTATGAATATAGTAGCGTAACTCAAGGGCTTGCGGCCACTTTCTTTACGCCGTTTCAGGTAAGTTGTGCCTTCAACAAACTTTCCCCGGATGTCTTCGGGAGAAAATTCCTTAGGAGGAAGCATCCCCAGATCACGCTTTGCGTTTTCTTCTATCTTCTCCAACTTTTCCTTTCGCTCATCCACGTAAATATACTCATGGTGATATGCACGTGGCTTTCTCATCGTAAACATTCCCATACTCTTACTCCTTTTTAGTTTCAAACAAATGCTGGTTCGGCAGTTCTACCGGGCCGCGTACATTCTTCTTCAACTGGTCTTCAACTTTCTTGCTGCGCCAGTTGAATATATCTTGCTTGTTCTGCGGACGTATATAGTCGAACCATACAAAATTCTGCAATTTACTGGTTCCGGAAGGAATCTGTGTCATCGGATAAAGTGTACCGTTCGACTTAGGACTCATCACCATTTTCTCCAGTTTTTGGTTTTCCAGATAAATATCCAGCTTACTGGTTTCCGAAACATTCATTCCAATCAACGTACTATCGGCATCCATCGGATAGTAAACCAGACGTACCGAACCGATAACTTCCGTCTTGTACATCTGCTTATCGCGGAAGTATGCTTTCATTTCCTTTCCCGTCACCTGATTATACATCGTTGTATCTATCTGCTCTACCGACAACGCCTGATTGATGATATGTGCCCAGTCTATCGTACTGTCGTTCATATACATACAAATCTTTTCTCCTACCAGTTGCTGGTTCTTGTTCCACAAAATAGGATCGTGATACATGGTCAGGCAACTGTCTTTTGTAGAAAAGACCAGCGAATCGGCCACTCCCTGCACATCTGTCCGGTAGAAACGCACCTTATGAAATGCACGCATCTCACGGAACATCGAGTCTGTATCCAGATGGAAAGTTTCCATCAGCAATGTATCTCCATGCAGGAACAGGCTATCGCCTTGAGAATAGTCGATGGCAACAGCCTTGTCGGTAGCAAACGCATATTTCTTCTTTTCGTTATAATATCCGTATTCTCCCGTCATCATATTTTTGTTGATGGTATCGGTCAATACCATATTGCGGAAAGCCTTGCCCAAACCTTCATTCCGATCGTAGAACAAAGAGTCACCTGTCAGTTGTTTGCCTTCGTTAGTCAGGACAGAACGATCAAGCAAGTATGCCTTTCCGGTCATCGTATTATAGGTTCCCCGTTCCGAATAGATATGATTATTGTCGCTCAGGATATCCGAAGGACCGACAATATTGGCAATCTTACTTGCCGTATTGTATTCCAGTGTATCGGAAGTTAGGGTAAACTGCGGATTCACCAGTTTCACATTATAGTTGAAGACCGACTGTTTGGTACTGGGGTTATATTGCCCCCATTCCGAAGTCAGTACGTTCTGTTCATCCATCAGCGTACCTCCATCGAAGAAATATCCCAGATTATACACACGGTCGTAGTTCAGGCTATCGGTCAGCAGTGTTGTATTACGGTTCTCCATACGTACATTCATACGCGCTTCGGCTATCTGGGTGTTTCCATCGTAATACAACCGGTCGCCATACAGAAAAAGTGTATCCCCCTGATTCATCTTCACATTACTGAAAGCTTCGAACGAACTAATCTTGTCGTAATAGTAAGCACTATCGCAGTACATATACACACTATCGTGACGAAAGACTACATTTCCTACTACGACTTGCGCGTCCGGATGACGTGAATCTTTGCGCAACAAATCGGAATGGATCAGATACACCTTACTCTTGGCCGGCTGTTTTTTGGGAGCAGCCTGAGTCTTCTGTACCTTTGCCGTATCGGTCTGCGCCTTCGGTTTCCGGTTCTGAACCGGCTTCTGTGCCAGCAGACAAAAGCCGAACAGGCATAGGACGCCTGCTAACAGCACCCTATGCCCGCCAAATATATTTTTCTTGTTCTTCTGTTTCTGCATATATGAGTTTAAGTATCAGTTCTTGATCCATCCCGGATATTTGAAATCACAGTTTCTCCAGTCGGGATTGATACGTACATATGTATTCTTCTGTTTTTCTACAATCCATTTCTGAAGCTTTTCCTCGCTTCGTTTAGCCATTACCATCGCTTTCAGACGCTGATAGTCCTCGGTAATGGTTGCCTTATGACCATCAATACGGTTTTTCAGCTTGACGATTGCACAGACCTGCTTACCTTTTGAATTGATCATTGTAAAAGGTTTTGATATTTCACCTATCTGCATGTTCTCTACAACCTTTGCCACATCCTGCGAAATCAGACCGGCCAACTGCTGCATTTCGAAACGAGAAGTACTGGTCTGCGGGTTAGCCAGCAATCCATGATTGTTACGGGTATCTTTATCCTGCGAAATCCAGGTAGCAGCTTCATCAAAAGTAAATTTATTTTTCCGGATATCGTCTGCAATAGAATCCAGACGGGCAAGAGCTGCATCAATGTCTTTCTGGTCTACTTTCGGGCGCAACAAAATATGACGGTAGTTTACTCGGTCGCCTCGTTTTTCAATCAACTGAGCAATGTGATAACCGAACTCTGTTTCGAACACCTTCGATACTTTCTTGGTATCCGTCAAGTTGAACACAACATTTGCAAATTCAGGTACCAGCTCACCTCTTCCGGTAAATCCACCTTCACCACCACGCCGCGCAGTACCCGGATCTTCCGAATAAAAACGAGCCAGCGTAGAGAAAGAAGTTTCACCCTTATTTACACGGTCGGCATACTCACGTAACTGAGCCTTTACACGTTCTATTTCTTTTTCCGAAACTTTCGGTTCCTGCGTAATAATCTGTACCTCTACCTGAGTCGGAATAAACGGAATACTATCCTGAGGCAACTGACTGAAGTAGTTACGAACTTCGGCAGGAGTCAGCTTGATATCGCCTACAATCTTCTGCTGCATCTGCTGCACAGTTTTCTGACTCTTTACATTTTCGCGCAACATTTCACGAATCTGAGTATACGACTTGTTGTAATATTCCTCCATCTTTTCTTTCGATCCGATCTGGTCGGTAAGCCATGCGATACGCTGCTCAACGTCCTGAATCACTTCCTGATCGGAAACCATCACACTATCTATCTCCGCCTGATGCAGGAAAAGTTTCTGAATGGCAAGTTCTTCCGGAATCACACAATACGGGTCACCGTCGAAATGCCGGTTCTCATACTGAGCGTTCAGACGTTCATTCTCCACGTCCGATTTCAAAATAGCCTCATCACCTACGACCCAGACTACTTCGTCTATCACATTATTTTGCGCATAAGCCGACACTCCGGCAAGCAACAAAAGCATACAAGCATAAGCCTTGATAAACTTAATCTTATTCATTGTTCGGATTCTAATAATAAATAATGTCCTTATCCTCTGAAGCCTTTTTATACAAATCATCCTTCATTCGATTAATGAACTCCACACGCTTCAGATTGATTAATATTTCTTTTATTTCACTCTTGGCATATTCCAGCGGCAACTGTTGTCCGGCAGGCAGAAAATGTTCTACATGGAGGAAATAACAATACGCCGTATCACGCACCTCTACATTGCGGTTGCGGTTTAAATAGTCAGTATCTGTATCGACTGCTTTCAGCGGAAGCTTGGCTGCAATATCCGACACCGGAATCCACCGGTCGTAAAAGTAATCGTAACTCACGGCATTGCCGATACTGAATTTCTCCAGCTTGTCGATAGCTTCCTGTGTATTCTTCTTGTACCATGCACGTACATTGTTCAAATGACGGGCACTTACCGGTACTTTCATAAACAATCCCTGCACATAAGGCTGGTTGGCACGAAACATTCCGGCATTCTGGTTATAATATTGTTCAATCTCTGCATCCGAGATTTCACTGCCCAGCTTCTGGTTGACCAGTTCCTCCTGATAGGTATGCATAATCAGCGCACGACGGTACGAGGCTACCAGCTCATCTATTTTCACATTATCGGGAATGTTTCCTTCTGCTTTCTTGTATAACAAGACATCTGTTATCCAGTTATGGATATATTCATCGGCAAACCGGACACTGTCTTCTCCGCGCATCCCCACTGGCATGGCTGCCTGCAAGTCCTCCTTATACAGAAATTCATGACCGACTTCCACCAAGGGAGTTTTTCCCTTATGGTCTACCGTCTTGCCACAACCTGACAAAGCTATCAGCCCTGCAATAATGAAGATACTAAATTTGCCCATTCGCCTTATTACTCTGAATCAGTGAACGAAGATACAGTATTAATTAATTACTTCCGCAACAATTAACGGTTTTTAAAACGTCTTGTTCTATTTCTACGCCAAAATGTTGCATTAACGAAGCAAGCTGCTCTTTTTCCTGCTCTCTCCGATAGTCGGCCTTTACAGCATCAAGCACATCGGTATACGCCTCGGGACCTTTTTTCATTTTTTTTCCCATCAGAAAAGCATAAGGTCGTTCCTTGTCTTCCGGAAGATGTCCGCATTTGAACGCCAGCTTGTCGACACAGGCATTTTTCCCGATCTGAAAAAGTCCTACTTCGATTGAGGTATTGATGGTAGAATCAGATTCGGCCAGTTTATGCAATCTCTCTGCCCACTGGCTGGAAGGAGATTTTTTCAGATACTTCTTAATGCGCGAAGCCATCTTCTTGTTGGAACAGCGGATTACAGCTCCCTTGAAGTGTGGAAGTTCCCAAGCATAACGTTCCTTATGCTGCTTGAAATAGTTATCCAGCTCGCCGGAAGTAGCCTCATGAGGAGAAGACTCCCCATGCAGCTTGTCCCAAAAAGATGCGAGCAAAGCATCTTCTTCCGTTTCCAGACGCATCTGTATGTTCTTGTCATCGAGCACCCCTTCAGTCCAACGTGCAAAGACATCCCGTTTCAAGGCAGGATGTTCAGCCCCCAAGCGATCCATGTAAGCGATAAGATAAGGCCGGGCCTCTTCATAGCTGATGCAAGGCTTACTGTCGGTCAGCTTGACGATATGAATTCCCAACGGAGAAAAAAACGGTTTCGAAAAAGCACCTTTTGCAAGTGATGCCAACTGATCGGTAAACTCCTGAAGCAGTTCTACAACCGGCATCCATGTGCCGCCTTCCTCCTGATGAGAAAATGCTGAAAACGAGGCACCCTGCTTCAGTGCCGTGTAGATGGAATCCATACGGTTACGGGCTGCGTTCTCTTCCTGTCTGGTAGCATCCTGAGCCAGCAGACAGGTAATCTGTTCCATCTTTACCCATCCGCTTTTTGAAAGCCGCTCTACACTCTGCCGGTATAAATCGCGGCAGGCACGCTCTTCCTGTTCCTTATCCAGCATCACAGTCTTAAGCAATTCCCCCTGCATCACTTTGCAATATTGACGAAAAGCCGGGAGAGTATCGCATCCCGTCCTTCGCATATCGGCCGATTTCAATTTCTGGAAGAGAAAATCATCGAAAGCATTCTGTACCGATTCTGTACGGCAGTTTCCTGCAAGATGATGCTTGCAATAAAGTTCAAACTCCTGCTTTGTCACATCTTTTCCACCGACACGCAACAGCACGTCGGCATTGCCAACGGCAAACAGGCTGCAGGGAAGACAAAAACAAGAGAGCAAAAAGAATTGTTTTACAAAACTCGTCATTGTTCGATAAGGGTTGGAAAGAAATAAAAAAATACATTTATAACAAAATTCACCACAGACTTCAATCTGCCGGCATACATCAATGAAGTTATCCTGGCAATAGAACCGAAGTCTGTGGTGAAAAACTATATCCTTATGCGATAGGAATCATCCTGTCTTACTGAGGACGGCTGTAGTTAGGAGCCTCGCTGGTAATTGCGACATCGTGCGGATGGCTTTCCAGTACACCGGCATTTGTGATACGGGTGAACTTAGCGTTGTGCAACTCTGTGATATTGTGTGCACCGCAATATCCCATACCGGCACGCAGACCACCGACCAACTGGTAGATTACCTCGTACAATGTACCTTTGTAAGGAACACGGCCAGAAATACCTTCCGGAACCAGTTTCTTCACATCGGTAGTACCCGACTGGAAGTAGCGGTCTTTCGAGCCGTTTTCCATGGCTTCCAGTGAACCCATACCACGATATGACTTAAACTTACGGCCGTTGAAGATAATCGTGTCGCCCGGTGATTCTTCTGTTCCGGCAACCAGTGAACCGATCATTACGCTGTAACCTCCGGCAGCCAGTGCCTTCACTACATCGCCCGAATAGCGCAAACCACCATCGGCAATCAAAGGAACACCTGTACCTTCCAATGCTTTTGCTACATCGTATACGGCTGTCAACTGCGGCACGCCTACTCCGGCTACCACACGTGTGGTACAAATAGAACCCGGACCGATACCAACCTTTACTGCATCTGCTCCAGCCTCAACCAACATCTTGGCAGCTTCGCCGGTAGCAATATTTCCTACAACAATATCAATATTCGGGAAAGCCTTCTTCGCTTCTTTCAGTTTTTCGATAACCGACAGAGAGTGTCCGTGTGCTGTATCGATAACGATAGCATCTGCACCGGCATTTACCAGAGCTTCCATGCGCTGCAATGTATCGGCAGTAACACCTACTCCGGCAGCAACACGCAAACGTCCTTTGGCATCTTTACAAGCCATCGGTTTATCTTTTGCCTTTGTAATATCTTTATAGGTAATCAGACCTATCAGCTTGCCGTCTTTATCGACAACCGGCAATTTTTCAATTTTATTTTCTTGCAGAATTCTGGAAGCAGTTTCCATATCTGTTCCCGGTTCTGTAGTTACGATATTTTCCTTCGTCATGACTTCGTCGATACGCTTTGTCAGGTCTCTTTCAAAACGAAGGTCACGGTTTGTAACAATACCTACCAAATATTTTTCATCATCTACCACCGGAATACCACCGATTTTATATTCAGCCATCAGGTCGAGAGCATCTTTTACAGTAGAACCTCTCTTGATTGTTACAGGATCGTAAATCATACCATTTTCAGCACGCTTTACAATAGCAACCTGACGAGCCTGCTCTTCGATAGACATGTTCTTGTGGATAACACCGATACCTCCTTCGCGGGCAATGGCAATGGCCATCTGCGCTTCGGTAACTGTATCCATGGCAGCAGTTACAAATGGAACTTTTAATTCAATGTTACGTGAAAACTTTGTCGTGAGTTCGACAGCTTTGGGTAATACCTCAGAATAGGCCGGGATTAACAATACATCATCGTAAGTCAATCCGTCCATTACAACTTTATCTGCAATAAATGACATAGGGCTTTATGCTTTAGATTTTATTGCGTGCAAATATACAAATTTTATTCAAATTAAGAAGAATGCTTAACATCTTTTTTTATTTGGTGACACCCCTCCGGCTTTCAGGAAAGTCCTGCAGAAACAGTCAAAATAATTTGTACAAAAACTTTCAGAATTTGTACAAAAAAATAAAAAAACGTCAAGACAAATTTCTCTGTACACCGAGTCATCCCATAGCCTGCTTCATCTGTTTTCCGATTCTTTTTCCTGCCGGCAAACGGTTAAGAGAATAAGAACCGACTTTGACCGCTCTTTTTTGTATTATTCATAATATGTTGGCTATCTTTGCCCGCTGTTGAATAAAAATCTTTTATAACGCAAAAAAACGACTATGAACACACAAAGCACTTATCTCGCCTCGAAACCACATTATGAAATACTCGACGGACTTCGCGGAGTTGCAGCACTGATGGTTATTATCTTTCATCTGTTTGAAACACACTCGCAGGGAAATCATCTGATCCAAATCATCAACCACGGCTACCTTGCTGTCGATTTCTTTTTCATGCTTTCAGGATTCGTAATAGGCTATGCTTACGACGACCGCTGGAACAGGATGACACTGGGAACCTTCTTCAAACGTCGTATCATCCGTCTGCATCCGATGGTTATTATGGGAAGTATCGTAGGAGCCGCGCTTTTTTATTTCCAGGAATCGTCCTGCTTTCCACAGATAGAACATACCTCCGTAGGGGCATTGTTGCTCATCATGCTGCTGGGATGCACGCTACTCCCGCTTCCATTGAAATGGGACGTACGGGGATGGACGGAAATGCATCCACTGAACGGTCCGGCATGGTCGCTGTATTACGAGTACATAGCCAACATCCTTTATGCGCTTTTTATCCGCCGTTTCAGCAAAAAAGCCTTGACCATCTTAGTTGTCATAGCAGCTTGCTTTACCGTTTATCGTAGCCAGACTGCGCCGATGGGCGACATGGTAGGCGGATGGGCGTTGAACTGGGAACAGCAATATGTGGGTTTCGTACGATTAATGTATCCTTTTTTCGGCGGACTGCTACTGTCGCGCCTGGGGTGGCTGATACGCCTCAAGAAAAGGGCTTTCTGGTACTGTGCATTGATTATTGTGGTCATACTTTCCATTCCTCGCATTGGCGGTGAAGAGCATTTTTGGATAAACGGACTTTATGAATCGTTCTGCATTATTTTTATTTTCCCCGTCATTGTTTCCATGGGAGCCGGTGGTAAAGTAACCGGCAAGTACTCCAGCCGTATCTGCAAGTTTTTAGGAGATATTTCATACCCCATTTACATTACTCACTATCCGCTGATATATATTTATACAGCGTGGGTATGCAACACCCATGCAACTATCACGGAGGGAATTCCCTATATGATACTTGTTTTCGTAGGAGCGATTGCTCTGGCTTATGCTTGTCTGAAGTTGTACGATGAACCAGTCCGCCGCCGACTGACAGAACGCTTTCTGAAAAAAAGCAGATAAAGAGGAGAGCCGCATAAAAAAACTATGGCAGCATGTAACGGCATATGCCGGATACTTGCTGCCACAATATTATTAAAGTACTTGTTTTATCAGTTAGCCATCTCCGAGATAAACTTGATACGAACCAAACGAATTTCTTCTTCGGTGTAATCTGCACCCAGTTCATCCATCGCATCGTCTATCTTGTCGGTTGTAGATTCCTTAAAATAATCATAGATGTCGAGCATATGGTCTTCATCCATCACATCATTCAGGAAATAGTCGATATTCAGTTTGGTACCCGAATATACAATTGCTTCTATTTCATCAAGCAATTCATTGAAATCGATACCCTTTGCAACTGCTATATCATCCAATGCCACCTTACGGTCGATGCTCTGAATAATTGAAACTTTCAGTTTCGATTTGTTGGCAACAGTACGGACACGCAAATCTTCCGGACGGTCAATTTCATTTTCATCGCAATGTTTCTTGATCAATTCGCAGAACTCCTGACCGTAACGCTTAGCTTTTCCTGCTCCCACGCCCGGGATATTTTGCAGCTCTTCCAGTGTTACTGGATAAATAGTAGCCATAGCCTCCAGTGAAGGATCCTGGAAGATGACGTAAGGAGGAACATCGAGTTTCTTCGACATCTTCTTACGCAAATCTTTCAACATAGAGAAAAGTACCGGGTCTACCGCACACGATGCACCACTTCGCATCGGTACTTCTTCAACTTCCTCATCATCGAAATCAGCATCTTCGACAATCTTGAATGATTTTGGCTTTTTCAAGAACTTATGTCCTTCCGGAGTAACCTTCAGCAAGCCGTAATTTTCTACGTCCTTACTCAGATAACCAGCTATCAACGCCTGACGAATGACCGCGTTCCACAAACGCTCTTCTTCGCCCATACCAGAACCAAACACTTCCAAATCTTCATGTTTATGCGCCAGTACTTCCGACGTTTCTTTTCCCAAAAGGATATCAACTATATAATCTTGTTTAAAATTTTCTTTTACCGCAATGATTGTTTCAATCACTGCACACAACGAATCCTGAGCCTCCACTTGTTTTTTCGGATTTAAACAGTTATCACAATTACCACAATTATCTTCTGTATATTCTTCTCCGAAATAATGCAACAGAATCTTTCTACGACACAACGACGACTCAGCATATGCAGCTGTTTCCAGCAGCAGTTGTTTTCCGATTTCCTGTTCCGAAATAGGCTTTCCCTGCATAAACTTCTCCAGCTTCTGCAAGTCCTTATTCGAATAGAAGGTAATGCACACTCCTTCTCCACCGTCACGTCCGGCACGTCCTGTCTCCTGGTAATATCCCTCCAGACTCTTCGGTATATCGTAATGAATAACGAAACGTACGTCTGGCTTATCGATTCCCATACCAAAAGCAATCGTTGCCACAATAACATCGATGTCTTCTTTCAGGAAAGCATCTTGATTAGCATTACGAGTAGCCGAATCCATTCCGGCATGATACGGACGCGCCTTGATGCCGTTTGCCTGAAGAATTTCGGCCAGTTCTTCTACTTTCTTGCGGCTCAAACAGTAAATAATACCCGACTTTTCCGGATTCTGTTTGATGAAACGAATAATATCTTTATCTACATTATTGGTTTTAGGCCGTACTTCGTAATACAGATTCGGACGGTTGAACGAGGATTTGAACTCCGTAGCTCCTACCATTCCCAGGTTTTTCTGAATATCCATTTTCACCTTGGGAGTAGCCGTAGCAGTCAATGCAATGACCGGTGCCTTACCGATTTCATTGATTATAGGACGTATACGGCGATATTCCGGTCGGAAGTCGTGTCCCCATTCCGAGATACAATGTGCTTCGTCGACTGCATAAAAAGAGATCTTCACATGTTTCAGAAAATCTACATTTTCTTCTTTTGTCAGCGATTCGGGAGCTACATAAAGCAGTTTTGTCTTCCCGGCCAGGATATCAGATTTAACCTGGTCTATCGCCGACTTAGTAAGTGATGAGTTAATAAAATGCGCTACTCCATCTTCTTCGCTGAAGTTTCGCATAGCATCAACCTGATTCTTCATAAGAGCAATGAGCGGAGATATAACTATAGCCGTACCTTCCATCAATAGTGAAGGTAACTGATAACATAATGACTTACCACCACCGGTAGGCATCAAAACAAAAGTATCCTTCCCGGCCAGCAAGTTACTAATTATAGCTTCTTGATTTCCCTTGAATGTATCGAAACCAAAATACTTTTTTAACTGTTCCGCTAAATTAATCTTTTCCGCCATTGTCCTTTTATTTTAGTGATTTTTTAATTCTTCAAGATATAAACCTCGCTTTACGTATGTAACAAAGTTATAAACAACTTTTGATATTATACAAATAATTGAGTAATTATTTTGCTGAAGAACTTTATTTTCCCATCACTTTTCTAATTTTTCAGGCCATTTGCAGACGAGACAAATTGGCTTTATTCATTTGTTCCTTCGCATAATCCAGGGTGATAACAAACGTATCAACCTTGTGCGACGGAATTTCGAACATTGCGTCCATCACGATTGTTTCCACAATCGATCTTAAGCCTCGGGCACCCAGTTTGTACTCAATAGCCTTGTCAACTATATAATCGAACACTTCCGGCTGAAACTCCAACTTGACTCCGTCCATTTCGAACAACTTAATATATTGCTTAATGATAGAGTTCTTAGGTTCAGTCAGAATATTACGCAACGCTGTACGATCCAGCGGATTCAAATAAGTAAGAATAGGCAAACGTCCGATTATTTCCGGAATGAGACCAAAAGACTTTAAGTCCTGCGGAGCAATGTACTGCATCAGGTTTGCGCGGTCTATCTTTACCTTTTCCTTAGCAGCGCCGTATCCCACAACATTCGTATTTAAACGCTGAGCAATCTTACGCTCAATACCATCGAATGCTCCTCCGCAAATAAACAGAATATTCTTCGTATTGACAGGAATCAGTTTCTGTTCGGGATGCTTGCGCCCGCCCTGTGGAGGTACGTTAACAATAGAGCCCTCCAAAAGTTTCAACAACCCTTGCTGAACACCTTCTCCACTTACATCACGAGTAATGGAAGGATTATCTCCCTTACGGGCAATCTTGTCTATTTCATCAATAAAGACAATACCACGTTCAGCCTCAGCTACGTTATAATCGGCAACTTGCAGCAGACGAGTCAAAATACTTTCTATGTCTTCACCTACATAACCTGCTTCGGTCAGTACTGTAGCATCAACAATGGTAAAGGGAACATGCAATAATTTGGCAATGGTACGTGCCAGTAATGTTTTCCCCGTACCTGTACTTCCGACCATAATAATGTTGGACTTTTCAATTTCCACATCATCCTTTGATGAAGGCTGTAACAAACGCTTATAATGGTTGTAAACAGCAACTGAAAGATAACGCTTAGCATCATCTTGTCCAATCACATACTGGTCGAGGAAGTCTTTTATATCTTTCGGCTTCGGAAGTTCTGCCAAGTTCAAATCGGTGTTACTTCCTTTCTGACGCATAGCCTCCTGGACAATTTCGTGTGCCTGCTCCGAACAACTGTCACAAATACATCCGTTGACACCTGTTATGAGGAAACCGACTTCATCTTCCGAACGTCCACAAAAGCTACAGCGTCTTTTGCTCTTCTTAGTTGATTTATCTTCCAAAATTATATAGCTTTTTATTAATTAAATTACAATGTCGGCTTACGAGAAAGCACTTCATCAATCATGCCATATTCTTTAGCCTCTTGAGCAGTCATCCAGTAATCACGGTCGGAATCGGCCCATACCTTATCAAAATCAGTATGAGAATGGTCGGCTATAATTGTATACAGTTCCTTCTTCAGTTTCTGGATTTCACGAGCTGTAATCTCGATATCGGAAGCCTGTCCTTGTGCTCCCCCCATCGGCTGATGAATCATGACACGTGAATGAGTCAGAGCCGAACGTTTTCCTTCTGTTCCGGCAACCAGCAATACAGCAGCCATAGAAGCGGCCATACCTGTACAGATAGTAGCAACATCGCTGGAAATAAACTGCATTGTATCATAAATACCCAGTCCGGCATAAACCGATCCGCCCGGAGAGTTGATGTAAATAGAGATATCCTTTCCTGAATCTACAGAATCCAGATACAATAACTGAGCTTGCAGGGTATTGGCTGTATAATCGTCTATCTGTGTTCCGAGGAAAATGATACGATCCATCATCAGACGAGAGAACACGTCAAGCTGAGTAACATTCAACTGACGCTCTTCCAGGATATAAGGATTAAGATACCCTGCCTGCGACTTAATTACGTCGTCAAGCACCATACTACTCATACCCAAATGCTTGGTGGCATATTTTCTAAAATCGTCCATTAGTCAAATCTATATAATTGTAAATAATAAAATAATAAAAGAGAAGCTTTTGACCGCTTCTTCCCATATAGAACAAAAGTACAAAAACTGCTGTTCAATCGGACGAAAGCCAGACCAAAAGCCCCTCTTTTAGCAAGTTTTAGCAATTCGCCTCAGCTTACCGCAGGGAAATTACTGAAACATTTTATTGAATTCTTCTGCTGAAACAGCTTTATGGTTCAATGTAACCTGACCTTTCAGGATATCTGACAACTTAGTTTCAATAACTCGGTTAACCAGTGCTTCTACGCTTTCACGTTTCTTCAGCATTTCCTTAGAGTAGTTTTCCAACAATTCATCAGGTACATTAATCATACCATACTGAGCAAACTGAGCACGTGTTGCTTCTTTTGCCATATTAGTGATATCAGCCTGTTCAACTTTAATATCGTTTGCTGCAACCAGTTTTTCCTTGATCAGGTGCCATGTCAACTCTTCGAGGCTCTTTTCGTAATGTTCAGCAACGAATTCTTCGCCTTTTTCCTTGTTGTTTTCCAACATGATGCGTTTCATCAGTTCATCAGCAAATTCCAATTTACCGATCTTGTTAACAACATAGTTACGAACATCAATCAAGAACTTGTAGTCGCTGTCAGCTTCAAACTGTTTAGCGATTGTTTCTTTAATCTGTGCACGGAATTCTTCTTCGCTGTGAGCTTTTCCTTCGCCCAGAACCTGATCGAACAATTCCTGATTCAGGTCACCCGGAATCATACGAGTAATTTCTTCAATCTGGAAGCTGAAGTTACCTTTATAATTTGCAACTTCTTCTTTCTTAATCTTCAACAATGAAGCCAACTCAGCTTCGTTATTATCGAATGCCGTTGCCGGATTGAATACCAAAACTGTATTAGTTTTAGCACCATTGAAGATAGCTTTCTGGTCATCGTTCTTCATGTATGTAGGCATCATTACAGCACCTTCTACCTGAAGACCACCTTCTTTGGTATTACCGTTTTCATCCAGTTCTGCCAACAGACCTTTCAGCATATCATTGTCCTGATATTCCTCAACTTTATCATATTTAGCTGTACGCTGAGTATACATCTTAACCTGCTGATCTACCATTTCATCTGTTACGTTGATATCATAGTAGTCAATCGTATCATTGTTAGACAATTCTACATTGAATTCAGGAGCCAATGCGATATCGAATGAGAATTCAAAGTTTTCATCAGTTTCGAAATTTACATTGTTTTCCTTTGGCAGCGGAGTACCCAGCATATTTACCTTATTTTCACGAATGTATTCGCCAACCTTTTCCTGCATCAATTTATCAACTTCTTCAATCAATACAGAAGTACCATACTGCTTTTTAATCAAAGCCATAGGAACCATACCTCTACGGAATCCGGGCATATTTACTCTCTGACGGAGAGTTTTCAGCGATTTTTCAACTTTTTCCTGATAGTCAGCCTTTTCAATCTGAACAGTAAGCACTGCGCTTACCTTGTCTACGTTTTGCAATGAAATATTCATTTCCGACTTATTTATTTAATTATTACTATATTCCAGTCTATTCAAAGAGTTTGCAAAAATAGTGTTTAATCTTGCAAAAACCAAAATGTCTAAGTAAAATTTACAAAAAACACATACGGAGTGTTTTACGATTTTATGTCACGAATTGCAAGTCCGCAACTTTTTCATTCTCTTCGGGAAAGAACTGATCACTCCGCAAGTCCGCAAGACACGAACAGTCTACTCACGTATTTCCTTCATCTGGAAATCTTTTCTACGGAGTACGAAACTATTACTCAAATATTTTTCACGTACAATTTTATTCTCGGCAAGTTCTTCAGGAGTACCCTGGAAAAGAATCTTACCCTCAAACAACAAGTAAGCACGATCTGTAATACTCAATGTTTCCTGCACATTATGGTCAGTAATCAAAATACCGATATTCTTATCTTTCAGTTTCCACACAATATGCTGGATATCTTCCACGGCAATAGGATCGACACCGGCAAAAGGTTCATCAAGCATAATAAATTTCGGGTCTATAGCCAGACAACGTGCTATTTCTGTACGACGACGCTCACCACCCGACAACTGGTCGCCCAAATTCTTGCGAACTTTCTGTAAGCGAAACTCAGCAATCAGGCTTTCAAGCTTTTCTTTCTGATATTCCTTTGAAGTCTTGGTTAGCTCCAGTACGGAAGCTATATTATCCTCTACACTCATTTTACGGAAAACAGAAGCTTCCTGTGCCAAATATCCGATGCCATTCTGCGCACGTTTATATACAGGATAATCAGTTATATCCTGATTATTCAGATAAATATGCCCCTCATTAGGAACAATCAATCCGGTCGTCATGTAAAAAGAAGTAGTCTTTCCAGCCCCATTCGGTCCTAACAATCCGACTATTTCTCCCTGTTTCACATTGATGGAAACATGGCTAACCACCGTACGTTTGCCATATTTCTTTACCAAATTCTCCGTACGAAGAACCATGCGTCCGTCTGCTGGAAGCTCAAATGTTTCTTCCGCATTATGTTGTTGATTTTCCTGTTCTGCCATAAAGCTGTTTAATAAAGAATTAAGTATGAAGAATCAAGGCCTTCATTGCAGCAGCAAAAGTAGTAAAAATCTTGGGTTCTGTGGTACTTCCACCCATTTTCGTCTATGCTTTTATTATAATATAGCTAAAAAACAGTACTTTTGCATAAAATTAGACTCAATAAATATGGTAAGACCAATTACGACTTTAGGCAAATACCTCATGCTGATGGGAAGAGTATTTGCTCGTCCAGAGCGATTCCGGATGTACCTTAAGCAGTATCGTAACGAAATGGCGCAACTGGGCATTAATTCTATCGGCATTGTACTGCTGATTTCATTTTTCATAGGTGCAGTTATCTGTATACAAATAAAATTGAACATAGAAAGCCCATGGATGCCACGTTTCGTAGTAGGATATACTACACGTGAAATTCTATTATTGGAATTTTCGTCTTCCATCATGTGTTTGATTCTGGCAGGTAAAGTCGGCTCAAACATTGCTTCCGAAATCGGAACAATGCGCGTCACCCAACAGATTGACGCACTCGAAATAATGGGAGTAAACTCGGCTTCATACTTGATTCTCCCTAAAATTTTAGGACTGATGACAATGATTCCTTTACTGGTAATATTCAGTATCTTTGCAGGAATCATAGGTGCCTTCTGCACAGCTTGGTTTGCAGGCATTACCAATGCTACCGACCTGGAGTATGGTTTTCAATACAGCTTCGTCGAATGGTATGTATGGTGCAGCTTCATTAAATCGTTAGTATTTGCATTTATCATAGCCAGTGTATCTGCTTACTTTGGATACACCGTAGAAGGAGGCTCCATCGCAGTAGGAAAGGCAAGTACAGATTCAGTAGTATGCAGCAGTGTGCTTATTCTGTTCTCCGACTTAATACTTACTCAATTACTCAGCTAAACAATGATACAAATAAAATCACTTTATAAATCATTCGAAGACCGTACCGTACTGAACGACATCAATTTCATCTTCGAAAATGGCAAGACCAACCTGATTATCGGACAAAGTGGATCAGGAAAAACGGTACTCATGAAATGCCTGGTGGGATTGCTCACTCCTGAAAAAGGAGAAGTGTTATACGACGGACGTAACCTGATCACCATGGGGAAAAAAGAGAAAAAAGCCCTACGCCGGGAAATGGGTATGATATTTCAAAGCGCTGCTTTATTCGATTCTCTTTCAGTATTAGAGAATGTCATGTTTCCACTTGACATGTTTTCGAATATGACTTACCGTGAACGAATCAAACGTGCAGAATTTTGTCTGGACCGTGTGAATCTGATAGATGCTAAAAATAAATATCCAGGGGAAATAAGTGGCGGTATGCAGAAACGTGTAGCTATAGCTCGTGCTATCGCTCTCCAACCACAATACTTGTTCTGCGACGAACCAAACTCCGGATTGGACCCTAAGACTTCTCTGGTGATCGATGAGCTGATTCATGATATCACAACCGAATACAACATGACTACTGTAATCAATACTCACGACATGAATTCGGTATTGGGGATAGGTGACAGCATATTATATATTTATCAGGGGCATAAAGAATGGGAAGGAACAAAGAATGAAGTATTCAGTGCTACCAATCAACGTTTGAACGACTTTATCTTTGCATCTGATTTGCTTAAAAAAGTCAAGTCGGAAGGAGAAAAAGAAATACGATAATTAATTCCCCTTCATCTTTCAACAAAAAAAACGGATACTCTTTCCATTTAATCATGAATGAGTATCCGTTTTTTCATTTAAGCCTCTTTCTGGATAAAGGCTACTCCGCTATTTTCGTTAGTGTTTTTACCATCTTCTGCCCAAGCTTCCGACTCTTTTCTTCTTGTTTCACCAACCCTACACCTTTGGCATACCATTCGGTAATCTGACTTTCATCGGAGAACATAAAAAACTTCATCTTCATGGAATAAGTCACTTTTACGCAATCAAACTGACCTGCTGGGGTAGAAATGGTTTCTGTTCCCTCATATTCACCTTTCATCGAAACAGTCATCGTTACAGGCTTTATCCGGATACTCATTTCATTAGCCTTAATTTTATCTCCTTTTCTCTGCCTTTCATTTAAAAGCAAACAAATCTGTCCGCTTACGTCAAACTTCTCCTTTGCCGCAGTCATATCGTTTCTATTCAAAGCTGCTGCCATCATACCAAGCATATTATTCTTCATAGATTCTCCATCCTGTAAATAAACCAGCGTATTGCCATTTGCATAAGCCACTTTGCGGTAAAACAAGGTATCCTTCATTTTTTCATTCATCTTTGGAGCAAAATCTCCCAAAGTAATAAAAGTAGAATCATTCTTAGTTTCCACACCCACTACTGAAGTATAGGTTTCGATTTTCTTTTCACCTGTAAGAACTTCATAATAAAGTTTCTGTCCTTTCTGAAGACTACAATATTGGGCAAATGCAGTCGTCGAACATAGCATACAAACAATTATTAAAACATAGCTTCTCATAAAATATTAGATTTAATTGTAGTTCTCCCGCCTTTCAAGAAATGTAATAATGATATAAGTAAAGATATATATTTTTTAGGCAACCAACAATTATGTATAAGATAATTAGGTACGAATATACCATCTACATATAAAAAAATCTTCTTTCCAGTTTTAAACAACTAAAAAGAAGATTTTCCACAAACGCCCAGAAATACCCAATTATTTCTGACGAATGAAAATATTTATAGGAGTACCCGAAAGTTTCCAACGTTCGCGTATCTGATTTTCAAGGAAACGCTTATATGGTTCCTTCACATACTGAGGTAAGTTTGCAAAGAACACAAACGACGGAACCTGCGTATTCGGTAACTGGGTAATATATTTGATTTTGATATATTTTCCCTTGTTCGAAGGTGGCGGATAAGCCTCTATCAAAGGAAGCAACTCTTCATTCAAACGAGCAGTTGGTATTTTGGTAGTACGTGCATGATAAACTTCTTTCGCAGCTTCCAACACCTTAAAAATTCGCTGTTTGGTCAATGCAGAAGCAAAAATAATCGGGAAATCAGTAAACGGAGCAAAACGGTTACGAATGGCTTCTTCATAGTTTTTCATTACCTTCGTAGTCTTTTCTTCCACCAAATCCCATTTATTTACCACAACAACCAGTCCTTTCTGATTCCGCTGTATCAGCGAAAAGATATTCAAGTCCTGCCCTTCTATACCTCTCGTTGCATCCAGCATCAGAATACAAACATCTGAATTTTCTATAGACCGAATAGAACGAACGACCGAATAATATTCCAGATCTTCGCTGACTTTATTTTTTTTACGGATACCTGCTGTATCGACTAAATAGAAATCAAATCCAAACTTATCGTAACGTGTATAAATAGAATCACGAGTTGTCCCAGCTATATCAGTCACAATATTACGTTCTTCTCCGATGAAAGCATTAATGATAGAAGACTTTCCTGCATTAGGCCGTCCCACAACAGCAAAACGTGGAATTTCTTCGTCCAGTATTTCATCAGAATCTTTCTTGAATTTACTTACAATCAAATCCAGCAAATCCCCTGTTCCACTTCCGCTCAATGCAGAAATACAATAAGGATCTCCCAAACCTAAAGAATAGAATTCTGCCGCATTGTATTGCAAATCGTTATTGTCTGTCTTATTTGCAACCATTATGACCGGAGTCTTGGAACGGCGCAATATAGAAGCCACTTGCATATCCAGATCGGTTACTCCGTTGGTTACATCAACCACAAACAAAATAACATCGGCTTCATCCATAGCCAAAACTACCTGCTTACGGATTTCTCCTTCAAAAACATCATCCGAATTAACTACCCAGCCTCCGGTATCTACCACCGAAAACTCTTTTCCCAGCCATTCCGACTTACCGTACTGGCGGTCGCGGGTTGTTCCGGCCTGTTCATTTACAATAGCCTGACGCGTTTTAGTCAGACGATTAAACAGCGTCGACTTTCCCACATTGGGACGTCCTACGATTGCTACTAAATTTCCCATACTTTTCTTATTGATTTACGGCTGTCACAGCCGATATATTAATCTAATTGATAACCAAAATTCTTTAGTTCTTTATCCGAACTTCTCCAATCCTTATCTACTTTCACAAAAGTTTCCAGATAAATTGACTTCTGGAAGAAGTGTTCCAATGTCTTACGCGCTTCAGTGGCCACTTTCTTCAAAGCCTTCCCCTGATGACCAATGATAATGCCTTTTTGTGAATCACGTTCCACATAAATCACTGCATTGATATGAATACTCTTGGCATCTTCCTTAAACTGCTCCACCACTACTTCTACGGCGTAAGGTATTTCTTTATCATAATACAAAAGAATCTTCTCACGAATAATTTCGGTAACGAAGAAACGTGCAGGCTTATCTGTCAACTGATCTTTTCCAAAATAGGGAGGTGAGTCAGGTATCAGCTCCTTGATGCGTTTCATTACTGCATCGATATTAAATTTTGCCTTTGCCGATACAGGTATAATTTCAGCATCGGGTAACATTTCATGCCACTCCTCAACCAATTTAACCAAATCATCCTGATTAGTCAAATCTATTTTATTAATCAACAGCAAAACCGGAACCTTTATATGACGAACTTTCTCCATAAAGTCAGCATTTTTATCCGGCTTCTCTATAGTATCTGTCACATAAAGCAAGACATCTGCGTCTACCAATGCCGATTCAGAGAAGTTCAACATAGACTCCTGAAGTTTATAATTAGGCTTCAATACCCCCGGAGTATCAGAGAAGACAATCTGCATATCATCCGTATTCAGGATACCCATAATACGGTGACGGGTTGTCTGCGCCTTAAATGTGGCAATAGAGATACGTTCTCCTACCAGCAAGTTCATCAAAGTAGATTTTCCGACATTCGGATTACCTACTATATTTACAAATCCGGCTTTGTGCATAATCAGTTTTTAGAAACATACAAAAAAACGCATCGGATTGGGATGCGTTCTTTTGTATGTGTTGATTAAAATCTATTTCTTATTTGTTACCATCATAACCCCACTTCACATACGTAGCTCCCCAAGTAAATCCGGCGCCGAATGCAGTGAAAATTATATTGTCGCCTTTTCTCAACTGCTTTTCATAATCCCACAAACAAAGCGGTAATGTTCCGGCACTAGTATTACCATAGCGCTGAATGTTAATCATGACTTTGTCCAAAGGTACTTCCAGACGAGAAGCAACAGCATCAATGATACGCAAGTTAGCCTGATGCGGAACAATCCAGTCGATATTATCCTTATTCAAACCATTTTTTTCTGCAATCTGGGCTGTAACGTCCGACATGTTAGAAACAGCATATTTGAATACCGTTCTTCCTTCCTGATACAAATAGTGCATTTTATTATCTACTGTAAAATAAGAAGGCGGACATACAGAACCACCAGCTTTCATATGCAAGAAAGGTAGTCCCTTACCATCTGTTCTCAAAATTGAATCCATGATACCATAATCTTCAGTAGTTGCTTCTACCATACAAGCAGCAGCGCCATCACCGAAAATAGGACATGTTGCGCGATCTGAATAATTTACCATCGATGACATCTTATCAGCGCCTACGATGATAACTTTTTTATGTCTACCAGACTGAATCATACTAGCCGCAGTTTCCATTGCATAAAGGAAACCACTACATGCAGCCTGCAAATCAAATGCATAAGCATTCTTCAAACCCAATTTATCACACAAAATTGAAGCAGTAGAAGGGAAATGATAGTCAGGAGTAGTTGTTGCGACTATTACACAATCAATTGAATCTGGATCCGAATTAGTTTTCTGCATCAACTGCTTTGCAGCCTTACGTGCCATATAAGAAGTACCCAATCCTTCTTCATTCAGAATGCGTCTTTCTTTAACTCCAATACGGGTCATAATCCACTCATCGTTGGTATCGACCATTCTTGACAATTCTTCGTTGGTCAAAACATAGTCAGGTACATAGCCTCCGACTCCTGTAATTACAGCATTAATC
Source organism: Phocaeicola sp. HCN-6420 (assembly GCF_037890145.1). Lineage (NCBI taxonomy): Bacteria > Pseudomonadati > Bacteroidota > Bacteroidia > Bacteroidales > Bacteroidaceae > Phocaeicola > Phocaeicola sp. HCN-6420. Next base: position 3,748 of record NZ_JBBKBJ010000017.1, on the reverse strand, counting down.
TTTTCCATCATTTCAGTTTTTAGTTTGCATATTCCTAATAAAAAAACAGCCGGAAGAGCCGAAAGCTCTCCGGCTTTATTCTTTCAGTGAACCACACAAACGTGTTCTACAAAGCGTTTATTAAAGAGCAGCTTCTTTTTCGATAGCTAACTTACCTCTGTAATAACCGCAAGCGCCACATACAGTGTGATAAACATGCCATGCACCACAGTTCGGGCAGATGGCCAAAGTAGGAGCAACTGCCTTATCATGAGTTCTTCTCTTCGCAGTTCTCGTTTTTGATTGTCTTCTTTTAGGATGTGCCATTTTTCTAAAACTTTATTTAATTATTATCTAATATTTTTTTCAATTCATTCCAACGTGGATCAATCTCACGTTCCACATCGGTATCGGCTTCTTCCTCTTCAAGTTCACTTACATAACTTTCTTCATCAGCCGAAGTCCGTAAATGTTTGCTTAATGCTCCCATCATTGCCTTATTGCATTTACCCGGAGCATGCACATGCTTCATTGGCAGACTTAATGCGATAAACTCATACATAAACCAAGCTACATTTATGTAACCATCTTCTTCAGGCACAACTACAATGTCATCTTCATCGGAAAATGCAGCTCCTAACTTTACTTTAAGCTCATCATCTGTATTGACAAGTATGTCCATATCATCCAAACAACGATCGCAAGGTACTACAACAGAACCTTCGGTATGGAATGTCAAGACAAAAACGCCCATGCTCTTTTTAACAGTCAGGTCAACATGAAGTTTTCCTTTCTGTATTTCCGGAGCATCGATACTAACGAAAAAATCATTGTCGAGGACATATTCATAACGACGCACATCCTCCAACATATTTTTCAATTCTACCTTGTATGTACTAAGCTTTCCCAATTCGCAATACTATATAAATCGGGCGACAAAGATACAAATAATAATTCATTTTATATAGTCTTTCCTCTTTTTTTATTCAATAAAAATGATAACTTAACGTTTGCTACATTTTTCGATTGGCAATTGATTGTAATTTTTTACTAAGGGAGTAACCCTCTTTTCAACACGACTATCATATTCAATAAATGCCTTTTCACATAATAAATAGGCGCACTTTTAAAATAATTAACCCTATAATTATAAATAAATATAATATCTATCGTACAATTAATTAAATTTGCAGCAGATATAATAGAAACAAAACCTTATTCCTATGTTAACTCAAATAATTAATGCGCGTATTTTAACTCCTCAAGGGTGGTTAAAAGACGGTTCCGTCCTGATTAGGGACAACAAAATACTGGAAGTAACCAACTGCGATCTGGCAATTGTCGGTGCTACACTCATAGACGCAAAAGGAATGTACATCGTACCAGGAGGAGTTGAAATCCATGTACATGGAGGAGGAGGACGCGATTTTATGGAAGGGTCTGAAGATGCTTTTCGTACTGCAATTAAAGCTCATATGCAACATGGTACGACAAGTATTTTCCCAACACTTTCCTCTTCCACTATTCCAATGATTCGCGCGGCAGCAGCAACTACCGAAAAATTAATGAGCGAACCTGATAGCCCTGTACTCGGACTCCATTTGGAGGGACATTACTTCAATATGAAAATGGCCGGCGGACAAATGCCTGAAAATATCAAGAACCCCGACCCTGAAGAATATATTCCTTTGCTGGAAGAAACCCATTGTATCAAGCGCTGGGATGCAGCTCCCGAACTTCCTGGAGCTATGCAATTTGGTAAATACATTACTTCGAAAGGAGTTTTGGCAGCTGTAGGACATACCCAAGCTGAATTTGAAGATATCTATACTGCATTTCAAGCTGGATATACTCATGCTACTCATTTCTACAATGCCATGCCTGGATTCCACAAACGTCGTGAATATAAATACGAAGGCACGGTAGAAAGTATTTATTTGATGGATGATATGACAGTAGAAGTTGTTGCCGATGGAATACATGTACCTCCAACTATCCTTCGTCTGGTACACAAAATCAAAGGAGTGGAAAAGACAGCCTTGATTACCGATGCATTGGCCTGTGCTGCAAGTGACAGCAAAGAAGCGTTCGACCCACGCGTCATCATCGAAGATGGAGTATGTAAGCTGGCCGACCGTTCTGCTTTGGCCGGAAGTATTGCCACAATGGACCGCCTGATCCGTACAATGGTACAGAAAGCAGAAATTCCATTGGAAGACGCCGTAAGAATGGCTTCCGAAACTCCAGCACGTATCATGGGAGTAAGCGATAGAAAAGGTACTCTGGAAAAAGGAAAAGATGCAGATATCATAGCTCTCGACCGCGACTTGAATGTACGTGCCGTATGGGCAATGGGTAAACTGGTAGAAGGCACCAACAAATTATTTTAATCACCATTTAAACATTCGGCATTTATGTTGACACAAATCATAAACGGTCATATCCTGACTCCACAAGGATGGTTGAAGGATGGTTCTGTCCTCATCAGCGACGGAAAAATATTAGAAGTAACCAATAGTGACCTGGCTGTCATCGGTGCAAAAGTTATCGATGCCAAAGGCATGTATATTGTACCGGGATTCATCAGTATGCATGCACACGGAGGAGGAGGACATGATTTTACAGAAGGAACACACGAAGCATTCCAACAAGCAGTTCTGGCCCATCTGAAGCATGGAGCAACATCTATTTTCCCAACTCTATCTTCCACCAGTTTCGAAAATATAAAAAAAGCGGTTCACACTTGTGAAGAGTTGATGAAGACTCCCCAAAGCACAATACAAGGTTTGCATATTGAAGGACCCTACCTGAACAAAAAAATGGCAGGCCCACAATGGGAAGAATTCTTAAAAGATCCTGATCCCAATGAATATATTCCACTTTTGGAAAGTACGCAGTGTATCAAACGTTGGGACATTAGCCCAGAGTTGCCAGGGGCACACGATTTTGCTCGGTATACACATGCAAGAGGCATACTCACAGCTATTACACATACAGAAGCAGAGTATCCCGAGATAAAGGCAGCTTTTGAAGCAGGCTTTACACACGCTGCTCATTTTTATAATGCAATGCCAGGATTCCACAAACGCCGTGAATACAAATATGAAGGAACGGTAGAAAGCGTATACCTGACTGATGGAATGAGTGTTGAGGTAATTGCAGACGGTATTCACCTGCCAGCAACTATATTGAAACTCGTCTACAAATTAAAAGGAGTTGAACAAACTTGCCTTGTAACCGATGCCTTAAAATATGCAGCATACGATGGCGAACCAATCGTCGACCCCAAATACATTATAGAAAATGGTGTATGTAAATTAGCCGATCACTCAGCGTTAGCCGGTAGTTTGGCCACTATGGATACATTGGTACAAACGATGGTTAAAAAGGCTGCTATACCTTTGGCAGATGCTGTTCGTATGGCTTCGGAAACCCCTGCTAAACTCATCGGAATTGACACCCACAAGGGAACACTCCAAAAAGGGAAAGATGCCGATATTGTTATTCTGGATAAAGATATTAACATTAGATGTGTATTCTCTAATGGAGAAATCGTAGAAGGAATAAATACATTAATTCATTAAAAGATAGCCCACCATTAAACTTCCTAAATGCCGGTGTAATGGTGGGCTTATTGTTTCTACATATTATCATTTCTTCCATAGTAAGGAAACTTCTCTATACCGTGCCTCCGCCGGGGCAGAGGGAAATCTTCACTTCCATTTCCTTCGTACCATGAGCAGCCGGAGAAAGCCCATGCGGGAGGGGA
>NZ_JBBKBJ010000016.1:0-75700 GCF_037890145.1 Phocaeicola sp. HCN-6420 | reverse complement strand
AAAATATCTTGGGGGAAAATGCTATTTGTACTATTTTTGTACTCCGAAAACCATATCGAACATTTTATATGAACCTTCCTTCCGACTTTGTCACACGCACCCGCAGTTTGCTGGGCGAAGAGCAATTTGAAAAATTATACGAAGCCTTGCAGCACGATACTCCCGTAAGTATCCGTCTGAACCGGAATAAATGTAAGTCTGTTCCTGCCGAAAGTACTTCTATCCCCTGGTGCGAAACGGGGTATTATCTGAATACGCGTCCTACTTTTACTTTCGATCCCTTGTTTCATGCCGGAAGTTACTATGTACAGGAAGCATCTTCCATGTTTGTGGAGCAGGCATTACGTCAGTATGTACATACGCCTGTGGTGATGCTCGACCTTTGTGCGGCTCCCGGGGGAAAGTCTACGCTGGCTCGTTCGGTGTTGCCCGAAGGCAGTATGCTTGTTGCAAACGAAGTGATGAGAAATCGTTCGCAGGTACTGGCGGAGAACCTGATCAAATGGGGCGACGAGGGAGTGATCGTCACGAATAACGATCCTGCCGATTTTACTCCGCTGGAAGCCATGTTCGATGTGATTCTGACAGATGTTCCTTGCTCTGGAGAAGGAATGTTCCGCAAAGATCCGGTAGCTGTAGACGAGTGGAGTATAGACAATGTGACTGTCTGCTGGCAGCGGCAGCGTCGGATTCTAAAGGATATCTGGTCTTGCCTGAAACCGGGAGGGCTTTTGATTTATAGTACCTGTACGTATAATCGGGAGGAAAACGAGGATAATGTAGCATGGATTTCCCGCGAACTGGGGGCTGAGGTGCTTCCGGTAGCTGTACAGGAAGAATGGAACATTACGGGCAATCTGACCGGCAGTGATTTCCCTGTATACCGTTTTTTACCACATCGTACAGTAGGAGAGGGCTTGTTTCTGGCTGTACTTCGTAAGTATGAGGATGATACAATGGAAGCTTCCGCAGACTGTACGGGTAAGCGTCCGAAAAAGGATAAGAAGAAAAAAGGTCAGAAAGCCGGAGGACAGCCGGTTGTATGTCCGAAAGAGGTCAAGACATGGGTAGACAGTCCGGAGCAGTATGTATGGACGGTAGAGAATAATGAGATAACAGCTTTCCCTGTGGCATATCAGGATTTATATGAAGTGATAAAGTCGACTTTAAAAGTGCTTCATGCCGGTATTACGGTGGCCGGACTAAAAGGTAAGGATTGTATTCCCGACCACGCTCTGGCCATGTCTGTAAAACGCTGTGCAGACTGTTTTCCGGTAGCCAACCTGACGTACGAGCAAGCCATTGCTTATTTAAGAAAGGAAGTCGTTGTGCTGGATGCCGACGTCCCCCGTGGATATGTGCTGGTGGCTTATCACGATGTTCCGTTAGGTTTTGTAAAGAACATCGGCAACCGTGCCAATAACCTTTATCCACAGGAGTGGCGCATACGCAGCGGTTACCTGCCCGAAAACCTTAAAATGGTTTTCTGAACGTACAACCGTTTTTCCATTCCGAGCACCCGTAAGAAGTCTTTCCTTTGATAATATGCCCTTTGCCACAGAGCGGGCAAGGGGTACCAATCAGTTCATCACCTGTTGCCGCCTGCGTGGTTGTCGGTACCGGCTGCGTTTGGGCAGCAGTTGTTTGCTCTTTGGTTGTGGTGCTTGCTTTCCGGGTACGCTTGGGCTTGGCTGAGGCTGTATCATTCTCGGCGTCCGAAGCCTTTACCCTTGAGGTGCTTCCCTTTTTAGCCTTTGCTTTTGCTGTACCTTTGTCCGATGATTCATCGGGCATGATGGTTACCCGTCGGTTCGTATTGTCGCGGAGTACACTGTATACTATTTCGGTTACCATCTGTTTCAGTTCGGCAAGGAACGTAGCGGCATCGTAGCTGCGGCGTTCTATTTCACGCAGTTTCTTTTCCCAGATACCGGTGAGTTCTGCCGATTTCAGCAACTCTTCGTGGATGAGTTGTATCAGTTCCACTCCTGTTGGGGTAGCAATCAGGTTCTTTCTTTCCTTACGTATATAATGACGCTTGAAAAGTGTTTCGATAATGGCTGCACGAGTAGACGGACGGCCGATGCCATTTTCCTTTAAGGCGTCGCGCAGTTCATCGTTGTCTACCAGTTTACCGGCAGTTTCCATGGCACGAAGCAAAGTAGCTTCCGTGTAAGGCTTAGGGGGCTGTGTCCACTTTTCGGTCAGATCGGGTGTGTGCGGTCCGCTTTCGCCTACGGTAAAGAGCGGCAGAACGCGTTCTTCTTCGCCTTCCTTGGGTTCTTCCTGCTGTTCTTTGGCAAAGATTACTCTCCATCCCGGCTCCAGAATCTGCTTACCGGTTGCCTTGAATTCCACTTTGTCGACTTCTCCCAATACTGTAGTTGTGGAGAATTTACAGTCCGGATAGAAGACTGCGATGAAACGGCGTGCTATCAAATCGAATACCCGTTTCTCCATATCAGTCAGTCCTTGAGGCTGCACACCGGTAGGGATAATGGCATGGTGGTCGGTTACCTTCGAATTGTCGAACACCTTTTTCGATTTCAGCAACTTCTTTCCGGCCAGCGGAGCTGTGAAACCCGCATAGTCTTTCAGTCCGGCAAGGATGTTCGGGCATTTGGGATAGATGTCATCACTCAGGAAAGTCGTATCTACACGCGGATAGGTAGCCACTTTCTTTTCGTAGAGTGACTGGATAAGCTGCAAGGTCATGTCGGCCGAGTAACTGAACTTCTTGTTGCATTCCACCTGCAGCGAAGTCAGGTCGAACAGTCGGGGAGGAGCTTCCGTCCCTTTTTTAGCCGAAACATCGGTAACGGTAAAGTCGGAGTTCCGGACGGTTTCCAAAAACTTCTCACCTTCTTCCTTCGACGAGAATTTACCCTTGGTCGAGTTGAAGGTCGTTTCCCGATATACCGTTTTCAGTTCCCAGTAAGGTTCGGGTTTGAAGTTCTCTATTTCCTGCTGGCGTTTTACGATCAGGGCAAGCGTAGGAGTCTGCACTCTTCCGATAGAAAGCACCTGACGGTTCTGTCCGTACTTCAACGTGTACAGACGGGTGGCGTTCATTCCCAATACCCAGTCGCCTATGGCGCGGCTCAGTCCCGCCTCGTACAGCGGCTGAAACTCGGATTGTTCTTTCAGGTTGGCGAAACCTTCGCGAATAGCCTCTTCGGTAAGCGATGAAATCCATAGGCGTTTGACCGGACAGCGTGCTCCTGCTTTCTGCATTACCCACCGCTGAATCAGCTCTCCTTCCTGGCCCGCATCACCGCAGTTGATGATTTCATCGGCCTGCTGCATCAGTCCCTCTATGATATGAAACTGCTTTTCAATCCCCGGATCGTTTATCAGCTTGATGCCAAAGCGGGGAGGAATCATCGGCAAGCTGCTCAGGCTCCACGATTTCCATGCCGGAGTATATTCATGCGGCTCCTTCAAGGTACAAAGATGTCCGAAGGTCCAGGTAACCTGGTATCCGTTTCCTTCGATATATCCTTCTTTCCGGTTTCGTGCGCCTAATACTTCGGCTATGTCGCGTGCCACACTGGGCTTTTCGGCTATGCAGACTATCATGTTTGTTTCCTGATAATTTTATGGTTATTGTCGGGCAAAGTTAGTCAAAAATACTCATATAGCAGTTGTCTGTTGACTCAATTCGCTATTTATGCCCTTCACGCCCTTCACATTCTTGAAAAAATCTTTTTGGCAGGTTTTGTTGTCCGAAAGGAAATAACTTGTCTTTCGGCGACGCAACTTTAAAATTATTACTTATTTTTGCGGCAACAATTATAATATGTAATTACAAATGTCCCAATTAACTCCATTAATAAGTGATCTGGCACTGATTCTGATATGTGCCGGTATCATGACACTTATCTTTAAGAAGCTGAAGCAACCCTTGGTACTGGGGTATATTGTTGCCGGCTTTATTTGTACTCCTCATTTTAAGTTTACTCCTTCCGTAGTCGATTCTGCCAGTATTCATATCTGGTCGGAAATAGGTGTGATTTTCTTGTTGTTTGCTCTTGGACTGGAGTTCAGCCTGAAGAAACTGATGAAGATAGGTGGTCCTGCCATTATTTCGGCATGTACCATTATTTTCTGTATGATACTGGTGGGAGTTTTCGTAGGATGGACGTTCGGCTGGGGGCAGATGGACTGCATTTATCTGGGTGGTATGCTTGCCATGTCGTCTACGACCATTATCTATAAGGCTTTCGATGATATGGGACTCCGCCAGCAACGTTTTGCCGGACTGGTGCTGAGTATCCTGATTCTGGAAGACATTCTGGCTATTGTGCTGATGGTCATGCTTTCTACCATGGCAGTAAGCAAGAATTTCGAGGGAGGCGAAATGGTATACAGTATTCTGAAGCTGGTATTCTTCCTGATACTTTGGTTTGTTGTCGGTATTTATGGTATTCCTCTTCTGTTGAAGCGGGTACGTAAGCTGATGAGTGATGAAACGCTGCTCATTGTTTCTCTGGCATTGTGCTTCGGAATGGTATATATCGCATCGCTGGTAGGATTTTCTCCGGCTTTCGGAGCGTTTATCATGGGTTCTATTTTGTCGGAAACCATCGAGTCGGAACACATCGAAAAGCTGGTGTCGCCCGTAAAAGATTTGTTTGGAGCTATCTTCTTCGTTTCAGTAGGTATGATGGTAGATCCTTCGATGATTGTAGAATACAAGGTGCAGATTCTGGTTATTGTGGTAGCCGTAATTTTAGGACAGACCATTTTTGGTACTGCCGGCGTACTGCTTTCCGGTCAGCCGTTGAAGACAGCCATGCAGTGTGGTTTCAGCTTGACGCAGATAGGTGAGTTTGCCTTCATCATTGCTTCACTGGGTGTCAGCCTGAAGGTGACCAGCCATTTCCTGTATCCCATCGTAGTAGCTGTTTCGGTTATCACCACTTTCCTGACTCCTTATATGATTCGTCTTGCCGTACCTGCCTATCAGGTAATAGATAAGTATATACCGGTTCGCTGGCGTCGCTTGCTGGATCGTTATTCTTCGGGTGCATCGGTTGCAAACCATGGTAATAACTGGAAGAAACTGGTTACGGCCATTATCCGTATCGTATTGATTTACTCTGTACTTTCGGTAGCAGTGACTGCTTTGTTCCTGCATTTCATTGTGCCTCTGGCTGTAGATATGCTGGGAGATTTGTGGGGACGGATATTGGGTAGTATTCTTACCATTGGGGCAATTGCTCCTTTCTTACGGGCATTGATTATGAAGAAAAACCGTTCGGTTGAGTTTAAGTCGCTGTGGTCGGACAGCCGTTTCAATCATGCTCCGCTTATTTCGCTTATTCTTTTGCGTATTGTTATTGCAATCGGTTTTGTAGTTTTCATCATCGAAAACCTGTTCCGTGCTTCGGCTGCACTGATGGTGGGTATTGCCATTATCCTTGTGTGCGGCATGATTTTTTCACGTTTCCTCAAAAAACAGTCTATTGTGCTGGAACGTACCTTTGTGCGTAATCTGCATTCGAAGGACATGCAGCAGGAATATCTGGGTGAAAAGCAGCCGGAATATGCCGGACGTCTGCTCGACCGTGACCTTCACTTGAGTGATTTTCTGATACCGGAAGAATCGTCGTGGGCGGGAAAGAGCCTGAAAGAACTTGATCTTGGCAAGAAATACGATGTACATGTAGCCTCTATTATCAGAGGAAAGCATCGGTTGAACATTCCGAATGGTGACACATGTATTTTCCCGAACGATACTATTCAGGTGATTGGCACCGATGAACAGTTGTCCGCATTTGCAGCGATTGCGGAAGCTGCCACACATACTTATGATGATGAAGATTTTGAAAAGCACGAAATGAAACTGAAACAATTTGTCGTTGGCAAAGACTCGCCGTTCATTGGTTATAGCATTGCTGAATGTGGCATACGCGATAAGTATCATTGTCTGGTAGTCGGCGTAGAATCGGCAGGTGAGGATGCCTTGCGTACCCCTCAGGTACATGCACCGTTTAAAGAAAACGATGTGGTATGGGTAGTAGGTGAAGAAAATGACTTGAACAAACTGTTTACATACAGTTATTAGACAAAACTAATATTAATTATTTAAATGAAACACAATTATGAAAAGTGATCCGAAAGAGTGTCTGTATTGCCAGAACAATGAAACATTGCATAATCTGATGATTGAAATAGCTCAGTTGAGCGTTTCACGTGTCTTTCTGTTTAAGGAACAGACTTACCGGGGACGTTGCCTCGTAGCTTACAAAGACCATGTAAACGACCTGAATGAATTAAGTGATGAAGACCGTAATGCTTTTATGGCCGATGTAGTGCGTGTTACCCGTGCTATGGACAAGGCTTTTCATCCGGAGAAAATCAATTATGGAGCATATAGTGACAAACTTTCTCATTTACATTTTCATCTGGCGCCGAAGTATGTAGACGGTCCCGATTATGGAGGTACTTTTCAGATGAATCCGGGTAAGGTATATCTGAGTGATGCAGAATATCAGGAACTGATTGATGACATCAAGGCAAACTTATAATAGCTGCCATAAACAAGAACCGGGTATGGATTGTGGAATGTTTCCTGCAATTCATACCCGGTTTTTTATTCTTCTTCTTCGTCATTGTCGTCGAAATCGAAGTCAAAATCGTCGAGATATTCCGGAGTAAAGAACTCATCCAGATCTCGCCGGTCTTTCTTTGTCGGACGTCCCGTTCCTTTAGCACGGTTTACGAAACCGCTGATTTTACTCATTTCCAGCAATTCATACTGGTCGGGAGTCGTGACGTTTTCCATTATTTCGGGAACCAGTTTGGCTCCTACACGCTTTTCGATAGCCTGCAACACTTTAAACGAGTATGTAATAGGCGGTTTTTTCACCTGAATTACATCGCCCGGCTTTATCATGCGTGCCGGCTTGGCTTGTGCGCCGTTGATGCATATTCTGCCTTTCTTGCAAGCCTCGGCAGCAATGGTGCGAGTCTTGAATATGCGGGCAGCCCACATCCATTTGTCAATTCTTGCTTCAGCCATGTGTTGTTTGGTTTATTTGTTGTTAAACTGATTCATGGTGTTGTTCAGTCCGGCAAGACAAAAGCTCTTGATGATTTCGCCGGCAGTTTCAAGCCGTTCGGGCATTTGCTGCATGTCTTCATCACTAAACTTTCCTAATACGTAGTCAATCTGTCCGCCTCTGGGAAAATTATTCCCGATGCCGAAGCGAAGTCGGGCGTAATTCTGTGTTCCTAATGTAGCGGCAATGTGCTTCAATCCGTTATGTCCGGCGTCGCTTCCTTTGCCTTTCAGGCGCAGGCTTCCGAAGGGAAGAGCCAGATCATCTACTACTATCAGTACATTTTCCAAGGGAACCTTTTCCTGTTGCATCCAGTACCGCACAGCGTTTCCGCTCAGGTTCATGTAAGTGGAAGGTTTCAACAAGATAAGTTGCTGTCCTTTGAGCGAAAGTGTGGCAGTGGCTCCGTATCGTCCGTCCTTGAAAACAATATTGGACGCCTTAGCAAGGGCGTCCAATACCATAAATCCTATGTTGTGGCGGGTTTCATGGTATTCGGCACCAATGTTTCCCAGCCCTACAATCAAGTATTTCATTGAAAGGGATTTTTTGTTGTCAGGTAGTTAAATTAAATTATTTACCAGCTGTAGCCTGAGCACCACGAGCAGCACGAGTCAATTTAACAGCACAAACAACAGCTTCTTTTGCGTTCAGCAAAGTCAGACCTTCGAAGTTCAAGTCACCAACTTTGATAGTTTTACCCAGACCCAGGTTAGTAACGTTGATAACCAGACGTTCAGGGATGATGTTGTAAAGAGCTTTCACTTTCAATTTACGGATCTGAAGAGCCAATTTACCACCGGCTTTAACACCTTCTGCCAGACCTTCCAACTGTACAGGAACTTCCATTACGATTGGTTTCTCTTCGTTGATCTGCAAGAAGTCTACGTGCAGAATAGCGTCAGTTACAGGGTGGAACTGGATATCTTTCATAATAGCGTTTACAACCTTACCGTCGATGTTCAAGTCTACTACGTAGATATGCGGTGTGTATACCAATTTACGCAAGCCGTCAACTGTCACTGTGAAGTGAGTTGCAACCTGATTTCCGTTTTCGTCTTTCTGCATTCCGTACAATACGCAAGGAACACCATTGTTCTGACGCAAGCTATGAGTAGCTTTTTTACCTGTTTCAGTTCTCAAAGAACCTTTGATTTCGATTGATTTCATTGTTTGAAAATTTTTTGTGTTACTCTAAATTAAGTTGTTTTTTGTTGCTTAATTCGCCATCACACGATGTGGTATATCACACGATGAGCTTAAAAAAGCGGTGCAAAATTAGTGATTATCTTTGAGTTCGCAAAATATTGTAATGGCTTTTTTTTCTTCTCTTGGGCGGAATCGGGACGGAACCTGTCTGGAAAAACCGGTAAAAGCATGAAGAAGGTGGCTGAATGTCGGGGGAAATTTGTACAAAAAATAAAATGTTTTGTACAAAAAATAAAAAAACGTCTTGACATTTTCCGGCAGACGTGCGGCGGTGTCGAAAATAATTTGCCGGTGCCTGCCGGAACCTGTGATTTTGTAGGGCGGAAACAAGAACTTTTATACCTTTGTAGGTGATTGAACGATATTTTAAAAATATAAAAAGATGAAAGGAAAGACGATACTTATTACAGGTGCCACCAGCGGGATAGGAGAAGGGTGCGCACGGAAGTTCGGTTCAATGGGCAGTAATTTGATATTGAACGGGCGCAATGTAGAAAAACTGGAAAAACTGAAACAAGAACTTGTGGCGCAAGGGTGTGAAGTGCTGACCCTGCCTTTCGATGTACGCGACCGTGAGGCAATGAAGCAGGCACTCGATTCTCTTCAGGGTAAGTGGAAGAATATTGATGTGCTGGTCAATAATGCCGGGCTGGTTATAGGGCTCGATAAAGAACAGGAAGGTTCGCTCGACGAGTGGGACGTGGTGATAGATACCAATATCAAGGGACTGCTTGCCATGACTCGAATGGTTGTTCCGGGAATGGTGGAACGTCAGTGTGGACACATTAATTAATATAGGTTCGGTAGCAGGCGATGCTGCATATGCTGGAGGAAGCGTATACTGTGCGACCAAGGCTGCTGTCAAGGCACTGTCCGACGGACTTAGAATTGATTTGGTCGATACGCCTCTGCGTGTAACAAACATCAAGCCCGGGCTGGTGGAAACGAATTTTTCCGTGACACGTTTCAGGGGAGATAAGGCAAAGGCTGATGCTGTATATAAAGGTATCCGTCCGCTTACCGGCGACGATATAGCAGAAGTGGTGTATTATGCAGCTTCGGCTCCGGCTCATGTACAGATAGCCGAAGTACTGGTTATGCCTACTTATCAGGCCAATGGCACGGTCTGCCATCGTAAGGCGTGATAAAAATAGTAAAAGCTATATCAAAATAGAGTCTGCATACGCTGATATGCTCTGTTTTGATATAGCTTCTGTACCGTACACTCCGGTGTGCGGGGATTAGAAATCAATGTCTATTTTTATTTCATCCGATTTCAGGTGACCGTCGGAGCTGTCGGCAAAATGAGAGTCGTCTTCGTCGGTATGGTGTTCGCTGCTTGCCGGCCCTTGCTCGGTTTCGATATACTGGATGGTTTCCTGTAGTCCGGTCATGAACTTTTCGAAGTCCTCCTTATATAAGAAAATTTTATGCTTTTCGAAGCTGACCTGAGGCGCATTGCCTTCGCCTGAAACAACTTTCTTGCTTTCTGTAATAGCAAGAAACATTTCTCCTTTTCTGTTTTTCTTTACATCAAGATAGTAAATGCGTTTTCCGGCCTTTATAGCCTTGGAGAAAACAATCTCTTTGTCTACGTCTGTTGCTGTATTTCTTTTCAAGTCTTCCATAAATAAAGTATTATAAAACCGCTTCAAATTTGATGATTTTTTTGAAAAATACAAAGAACTGCCCCTAAAAATCTGTCTGAATAATATTTTTGTATAAAAAAGCACGTTATATTTGTTTTGTATGGTAGAAAATAACTATTTTTGCAACTCGAAATTGTATTAAAAATATAGTATGATTAACAGAGTTCTTATTCGTCTTAAGATAGTTCAGATTATCTACGCTTATTATCAGAACGGTGGAAAAAATTTGGATACTGCAGAAAAGGAGTTGTTCTTCAGTTTATCCAAAGCGTATGATTTGTATAACTATCTCTTGCTTCTTATGGTAGAGGTTACACGTTATGCCAACAAGCGGTTGGATGCGGCTAAACACAAACTTGCTCCTACAAAAGAAGACTTGGCTCCCAACACTAAATTTGTGGATAATCGTTTTATTGCTCAGCTGGAGGTGAACAAGCAGCTGAATGAGTTTGCCAGCACCCAGAAGAAGACATGGGAAAACGAGGGTGATTTTATCAAGAATTTGTGCGAACAGATTATGCAGAGCGATATATATAAGGAGTATATGGCAAGCGAAACTTCATCGTACGAAGAAGACCGTGAACTGTGGCGAAAGATTTACAAACGCATCATATTCAATAATACTACTCTTGATGAGGTGCTGGAAGACCAGAGCTTGTATTGGAATGATGACAAGGAGATAGTAGATACTTTCGTGCTGAAGACTATCAAGCGTTTTGATCCGAAGAACGGTGACAAGCAGGAACTTCTTCCGGAATTTAAGGATGAGGAGGATCAGGATTTTGCACGCCGCTTGTTCCGTCGTTCTATCCTGAATGCTGATTATTACCGTCATCTGATCAGTGAGAACTCAAAGAACTGGGATTTGGACCGTGTGGCTGTCATGGATGTTATCATCATGCAGATTGCCCTTGCCGAAATTCTGAGTTTCCCGAATATTCCGATAAACGTATCTCTGAACGAATATGTGGAAATTGCCAAGTTGTATAGTACTCCGAAGAGTGGCGGATTTATCAACGGAACACTGGACGGAATAGTTAATCAATTGAAAAAGGAAAACAAGTTGACGAAAAATTAATATATTTGTTCGCCTAATATTAATTAAACTAAGAAGAATTTATGAATTTGTTAACTGTATTTTTGCAGCAGTCCGGAGGAGGCGATTACTCTTTCCTGATTATGATGGTGGCAATTTTCGCCATTATGTATTTCTTTATGATTCGTCCTCAGAACAAGAAGCAAAAGGAAATAGCAAACTTCCGCAAGAACTTGGAAGTAGGCCAGTCGGTTATTACAGCCGGTGGTATTTACGGAAAAATTAAAGAAATTGAAGATAACGCTGTTATCGTGGAAATAGCATCTGGTGTTAAGATTAAGGTGGATAAGAACTCTATCTATGCAGATGCTCAGGCTCAGACTAAATAAACATAAAAAGTATAGGTCACTATGTTCGATGTAAAGAACATAAAGAGATATTATAGACTGGGATTACGGAAGATCAGAACATTCTTGCTTAGCGATAAGTGCAGGGAGTGTCTGGTCTTCCTGTTTTTTGTGCTGATATCGTTCTGTTTCTGGATGTTGCAGACATTGGATGATTCGTATCAGACGGAATTCAGAGTGCCGGTGCGTCTTAAAAATGTTCCGAAGGAGGTAGTGCTTACTTCCGATTTTCCGGACGATGTACGTATACGGGTGGAAGACAGGGGAACTGTATTGCTGAATTATATGCTGGGAAGAACGTTCTTTCCTATTTCTTTCGATTTCAATGATTACAAGGAGGAGGGGACTCATGTTCGTATCCCGTCTGCCGAGCTGACCAAGAAGGTGGCGGCGCAACTGAATGTTTCTACCAAGGTGTTGTCTATCCGTCCCGATACGCTCGATTTTATTTATACACAGGCAAAGGCGAAAAAGGTGCCTGTCAGGCTATCCGGAACCATACAGGCGGGACGCCAATATTATATTTCGCGGATAAGTTTTAGTCCGGATTCTGTTATGGCCTATGCTCCTCAGGAAATATTGGACACCCTGAAAGTAGCATATACGGAAAAACTGTATTGGGAAAATATTTCTGATACGGTAAAGAAGCGTGTAAGTATGTGTAAAATGAAGGGGGTCAAGTTTATTCCGTCTTATAATGATTTATCGATCTATGTCGATATGTATTCGGAAAAGACAGTCGAGGTTCCGGTTATGGGCATTAATTTCCCTGCGGGAAAAGTACTTCGTACGTTCCCTTCGAAGGTGCAAGTAACCTTTCAGGTCGGGTTGCGGCACTTTAAAGATGTTTCATCGGACGATTTCTTCATA
This sequence comes from Phocaeicola sp. HCN-6420, assembly GCF_037890145.1. NCBI lineage: Bacteria > Pseudomonadati > Bacteroidota > Bacteroidia > Bacteroidales > Bacteroidaceae > Phocaeicola > Phocaeicola sp. HCN-6420. The sequence goes on along the minus strand of NZ_JBBKBJ010000016.1, from coordinate 63,462 downwards.
GGAGTAACTTACGAGGATGTATTGAAAGCGAAGGAAGACAAATTACCTTTGGTGGTAAAAGGAGCTCCCGATTTTGTAAGTCATGTTCGCGTGAATCCGTCATCTGTCGATTATTTGATCGAACAACAAGCTGTAGAATAATAATATAAGTTATGGTCAGACTAGGGATTACCGGAGGTATAGGAAGTGGAAAGTCGTATGTGGCTCATCTGCTCGAGAAGGCAGGCTTACCTGTATACGATACCGACACGGAAGCGAAACGCTTGATGCTTTCTGATATGGACATTCGCAAGGGGCTGGTTGACTTGTTGGGTGAAGAAGTGTATATCGGTGAGAAGCTCAATAAGCCGTTGCTGATTGGTTATTTGTTTGCGAACGAGGAACATGCTGCACGTATCAATTCCATTGTGCATCCGTGTGTAAAGAAAGATTTTCTCCGTTGGGCGGTTTCCAATGCGGGGCATGAAATCGTAGCATTGGAAAGTGCTATTTTGTATGAGTCCGGTTTCGACGATGTAGTAGACTATGTAGTTGCTGTTTATGCTCCTTTAGATATCCGTATTAAGCGGGCGATGGAACGCGACGGGACGACGGAAGAGCAGGTAAGAAGTCGTATTGCTTCACAGATGGATGAAGAGGTGAAACGCAATCGGGCTGATTTTGTAGTTGTGAACGATGGAAGGCCCTTGCTCCCGCAGGTGGAAGAATTGCTGAATACCATAAAAAATAGAAAAGGTGAGCAAGATGCTTGTGTATGTCGTATATGAGTTGTATTTTTGTTTAATATAATAACTAAAAATAATAAAATCGTATGTTGAAAACTATTTTAGCTATCTCAGGCAAACCGGGATTGTATAAACTGATTTCTCAGGCTAAAAATATGCTGATTGTAGAAGCTGTCGATAATAAGAAAAGAATGCCTATCTATGCCAGCGATAAGGTGATTTCATTGGGTGATATCGCCATGTATACAAATGATGACGAAGTGCCTTTGGCAACTGTTCTTGATTCTGTAAAGAAGAAAGAAAACGGTCAGGTAGCTGCTTTGGATTACAAGAAAGCATCAGTAGAAGAGTTGCACGCTTTCATGGCTGAAGTATTGCCGGAATATGATCGCGATCGCGTACATACCAGTGATATCAAGAAACTGATTCAGTGGTACAACTTGCTTATCTCAAGCGGAGAAAGTGATTTTGTGGAAGAAGCTCCTGCTGCTGAAGAGGCTGCTGCAGAAAATGCTGCTGCAGAAAATGCTGCTGAATAAATAGCAAGATAATTTTGAATTTATAAAATCGGGCGAAGCTAACTTGTGTGAAGTGGCTCCGCCCGATTTTTTGTTTTTGTCCTTTGGGGAAGAGAGGACAATAAAAAAAGAAGGTATCTTCTTGCGAGGATACCTTCTTTCAATTTCTTTTGTGGTATAAAGTTATGCTTCAGCAGGAATAACAGAAACGAAGCTTTTGTCTTCGCGACCTTTCTTGAAACATACTGTACCGTCTACCAATGCGTAAAGAGTGTGATCGCTACCCATACCAACGTTTTCACCTGGGTTGTGAACTGTTCCTCTTTGACGAACAATGATGTTACCAGCTTTGCAAGCTGAACCACCGAATATCTTTACGCCTAATCTCTTACTAGCTGACTCACGGCCGTTCTTAGAACTACCTACACCTTTCTTATGTGCCATTTCTTTCTACTTTTTTAATGATTAAGCAATAACTTGTTTGATAGTCAATTCAGTAAACTGCTGACGGTGACCGTTCAGTTTTCTGTAACCTTTTCTTCTCTTTTTGTGGAATACCAATACTTTGTCACCTTTTACCAAGTGAGAAACTACTTCGCATACCACTTTTGCACCTTCTACAGTAGGAGCACCTACAGTAACAGTACCGTTGTTGTCTACCAACAAAACTTTGTCAAATTCAACAGTTGTACCGTTTTCAGCATTCTGGATGTGGTGAACAAACAGTTTTTTGCCTTCTTCAGCTTTGAACTGCTGACCGTTAATTTCTACAATTACGTACATTTTAAATATATATTAAACGGGTTTCTTCCGCAAGGTGAACCGTTCTCATCCGGTTGCTTTTCTACCTCCACGGATTAAAATCGGATGCAAAGGTACTGCTTTCTGTTCATATTACCAACAGTTTAGAGAGAAAAAATGTATATTTTTTTAAAGTTCGGCCAGAGTTTTCATGATTGCCACATGAGGATATGATGCGAGTTCTTCACGGGTAGTAGCTCCGTGCAGCACTCCGGCAAAATCAACTCCGGCGGCTTGCGCGGTTTCTGCGTCTACTGTGCTGTCGCCGATATATAAAACATTTTCTTTCTGACAGCCCAGGTGCTCGATGGCAAACAGGAGTCCTTCGGGAGAGGGCTTGGGGCATTGCACATCTTCACCTCCGACTATGATATTGAGAAAATTTTCCGGCAGTTTCTTGCCTAACAATTCCATGATACGATAGCGGTATTTGGTCGAAATGATACCAATTTGGGCTCCATTCGCTTTTAGCCGGGTCAGCACATCTATGGTTTCTGGAAAGAGAAAAGTGTTGACTGTCATGTGGGTATCAGCTTCTTTAACGTATTCTTTCCGGTATAGTTCCAGTGTGTCGGCATCGGTTATGCCAGTCATAATGGAGAATGATTCTTGTAAGGTTTTGCCAATTGTCCGTTTGATGGTTTCATCGGTTATCCCTGTATGGTGATGGCGTTCCAGTACATTTCGGTAACACATGACAATTCCTCGGGAAGAGTCGGCAAGAGTATAATCGAAGTCGAATAAATAAACGTTGTATGATTTCATTTTCAATATAGGGTTAGCTGACTAAGAATATTTCGGATTGGGGTTTTACAACATAATTTTGCCAGGGCGATCTTTTTGAAGTTTTACGGATACGCATTCAAGAAGAGGCTCTGGCAAAATTAAAAAACGGGTTTTTATTCCATTGGTTGATAATTCTTGGCCAAACCTCCTTCACTGGTTTCTTTATAGAGTGAAGGCAAGTCGTGACCAGTTTGCTTCATTACTTCTACGACCTTATCGAACGATACACGATGGTGTCCGTCGGTAAAGGCTGAGTAAATATTGGCATCAAGAGCACGGGCTGCGGCATACGCATTACGTTCGATGCAAGGAATCTGTACCAGTCCGCATACGGGGTCGCATGTCATGCCCAAGTGGTGCTCCAGTCCCATTTCGGCGGCATATTCTATTTGTGCCGGACTGCCTCCAAACAACTGGCTTGCTGCTGCCGAAGCCATAGAGCAGGCTACTCCTACTTCTGCCTGACAACCAGCTTCTGCTCCCGAAATGGAAGCATTATGCTTGACGATGTTGCCGACAAGTCCGGCTGTCGCGAGTGCACGAAGAATACGGGCATCGCTGAAATCCCGGCTCTTTTGCAAATGATATAGAACGGCCGGGACTACTCCACATGCTCCACAAGTAGGTGCGGTTACGATTTTTCCTCCCGATGCGTTTTCTTCACTTACGGCAAGAGCGTAGGCAAATACCAGTCCGCGTGAGCGAAGAGAATCCTTAAACCCTTTGGCACGGATGTAGTAGGAAGACGCTTTTCGTCGCAGATTCAGAGGGCCTGGGAGAACTCCCTCTGCATCCAGTCCGCGATGGATGGCTTCCTTCATGGTTTCCCACACTTCGGCAAGGAACTTCCAGATATCAGGACCTTCACATTGTTCTACATATTCCCAATAGCTTCGTCCGGTATGCTCGCACCAGTAAAGTATCTGGTTCATGGTATTCATATTATATACCTCAGGAGTTGCATTCTTGTCTTGTCCTTCTTCGGCCAGTGCGCCTCCTCCTACGCTGAAGACGGTCCATTCTTCGGTCTGTTTCTTATTCTTGTCGAACGACTTGAATGTCATTCCGTTCGGGTGGAAAGGAAAGAATACATGAGGTTTCCACAATATCTCTACGGGAGCATGAGGCTGAAGTACGTCCAGAATAGCGACATCAGTCATGTGTCCTTTACCGGTAGCTGCAAGGCTTCCGTAAAGTGTGACTTGAAAAGACGATGCCTCCGGATGGCGGGCAAGGAACTGTTCGGCTGCTTTTCTCGGTCCCATCGTATGGCTGCTTGAGGGACCCGTACCAATGCGGTATAATTCTCTAATTGATTTCATAATACAAAGATACTGTTTTTTTATTTTAAATCGACTACCGTTATGCCTGCTCCTCCAAATTGTACATGTTCATCCTGGAAGTGTGCTACTCCCGGCACGGTAGCGAGATATTGGCGTATAAGTGTGCGAAGAATACCTGTTCCGGTTCCGTGCAGAATACGTACACGGCTTACTCCGACAAGTATAGCATCGTCGATAAAATAAGTTACGGCCTGTATGGCTTCATCGCCTCTCATGCCTCGCACGTCGATATCCTGCTTGAAGTTCAGTTTCTTTTCGTACATGCGATCTTGCGTTTCACTGCTGACGAAAGTTGCCTTCGTCGTATTGAGAGTCTGCTTGGGAGCTTCGGTACGTTCCAGTCGGTCTGCTTTCACATTGGTTTTCATCAGTCCGAACATGACTACGGCATTTTTTCCGTTGAGCTCCATAATTTGTCCTACGCTGGTTTGTCCTTTGATGCGTACATAGTCGCCTGCCTGAAGCGGGATGACTTTAGGTACCGGCTGGACTGCTGGCTGATTGGCTTGCTTACTCTTTTTGTCTTTCTTGCGTTCTTGTTTTTCGCGCAGTTTTTCCATCTTGCGTGCTATTTTTTCTTCCATAGCCGCTTTGTCAGCCTCTTCTACCTGTTGGCGGAAGTCGGTCAGTTCCTGACGTGCCATGCGGGTACGTTCTTTTTCTGCCTGCGCTTCCTTGATGGTACGGATTGTATTTTCTATTTTGGCATTCGACTCTTGCAACAGATGTTCTGCGTCTTCTCGTGCCTTTTTCAAGATTTCCTTGCGGCTTTTTTCCAGTTCTTCCAGCTCTTTTTCGTAACGGGCAATGGTGTCTTCCATTATTTTTTCCCGTTTGCGGATGTTCTGGCGTTTAGTTTCCCAATAGCGCTTGTCGCGTACAATATCTTGCAGATACTTGTCACTCTGTATGTATTCGCTTCCCACTATTTCCGAAGCATCGGCTATGACCTCTTCCGGAAGTCCGATTTTTCGAGCAATCTCTACGGCAAACGAGCTTCCCGGATTGCCAATCTGCAACTGGAAAAGTGCACGCATCTCGTGCCGGTCGTACAACATGGCACCGTTTACTACTCCTTCATGGTCTTCGGCAAAGTGTTTCAAGTTCTGATAATGGGTGGTAATTACTCCAAATGTTTTTTTTGCATTGAAACGTTTCAATACAGCTTCTGCAATGGCTCCGCCGATTTGCGGTTCTGTACCTCCTCCGAACTCGTCGATCAGTATCAGGCTTTTTTCGTTGCAGTACTTCATCATATTCTTCATATTTGTCAGATGTGAAGAATAAGTACTCAGATCATCTTCAATACTTTGCTCATCACCTATATCGATAAAGATACTGCTGAAGATTCCGGCGTGACTGCGTTCGTGCATGGATACCAGCATACCGCATTGAAGCATATATTGCAATAGTCCGACCGTTTTCAGGCAGACGGACTTTCCACCAGCATTGGGACCGGAAATCAACAGAATACGCTGTCCGGTATTCAGTTCGATATCGAGAGGTACTACCTTTTTATTATGTTTGGCTAAAGACATCTGGAGAAGCGGGTGTACAGCTTCGAACCAGTCTATTACCTGCCGATGCTCGAACGACGGTTTGATACCTTTGATGTCGATGCCCAAAAGTGCCTTTGCCCGGATAAAGTCGATTTCGGCAAGAAACTCGTATGATTGAAGAATAGCCGGAACCTGCGGACGTACTGTGGCTGAGAATTCGGTGAGTATACGGATTATTTCACGACGTTCTTCTCCTTCCAGTTCACGGATACGGTTGTTGGCTTCCACAACTTCGGCCGGTTCGATAAATACTGTTTTTCCGGTAGCCGATTCATCGTGTACGATACCTCGTATTTTTCTCTTCATGCCAGGAGCAACAGGTATCACAAGTCGCCCGTCGCGCATAGTAGGAGCAACGTCCTTGTCGACATAACCTTCCGATTGAGCTGCACGCAGGATATTGTTCAGGCTTCGGGATATACTTCCTGTGGTAGACGCCAGTTCGCGGCGGATACGTAGAAGTTCGGAAGAAGCATTGTCTTTTACCTTTCCGAATTTATCGAGTATATTATTGATGCGTGTGATAAGTTGGGGAAATACCATGATATCTCCAGCCAGTTCATGCAAGGCTGGGTAGGGAGAATGAACATCGTCATCGTTTGTTTGTTCTTCCTCGTCTGTTTGTTGCAGAAAGCGTACGATGTCGCGTATCGTTTCCAGCGAACGGCGAAGATCGAACAATTCCTGTTCATCCATGTACATACCCTCTACACGTATACGCTTGAGTGACGGACGGACATCAAAAAAGTACTGGCTTGGGAAATCATCCTCCTCTTGGGTGATACGGACAAATTCCGTTACTTGCTCCAGCCGGCGGTTTATTTCGTTATAATCATCGGAAAAGTCCATCTGGTCAACTCTTTCTTCTCCCAGCGTGCTGAGACATTTGGTCTTTAAAAGCTGACGTATTTGGTCGAATCCGATTTTCTGTTCAAAGTTTTGCGGATATATCATTGTTTGATATTAGTCTATATTTATATATGAGTTTTCGAGGTACAAAGTTACGATAATAGGAAAAAATAATCAAAAAAGGGGCAAATTATTTGCAGATTTGGAAATAATGCGTACCTTTGCAACGCTTTTGAAACGAAGCACTCTTGTAAGAGAGTTTTGGAGAGGTGGCAGAGTGGTCGATTGCGGCGGTCTTGAAAACCGTTGTACTGCGAGGTACCCGGGGTTCGAATCCCTGTCTCTCCGCTGTTTATAAAAAAGGTCCCGTAAAATTGATGTTTTACGGGACCTTTTTTATTTAAATGTTTTCATCGAAAATTTGTGTCCTGAAATAGAATGTAGCAAGAAGTTGGATATTTTGTATATAGGCTTGACAGCTTAGTATCGAGGAAAAATGCCTTTTTATTTTCCATTTTGAATGTCGTTTTATGGGAAACAGACTGAAAAATTAAAATATTTCAAAAGAAAATGAACCTATTACCAACTTTGATTGTTAGGTAAAGAAAAACCAAAAAGAGAATGAATAAAGTTTATGTATTATTGATGGCTGGTGTTTTGGCTGCTTCATGCTCGAAAAAAGAAGTGGAAATGCCACAGGAAGGGAAGGATTTAATTGAAATTGTAACGAACGTGGCTCCTCAGACACGAGTTCCGAATTTGGAACAGGACGGAAGCGGTAATTTTGTGCAAGGTGATGTCTTGTCCGTTTTTGTGTCGGGAAATATGAATACCATTCATACTACATATACATTGGGCACGACTTCGATGACATGGAGCGGGCTTAAATTGGCGGGAGATGTTTCGGAAGTTACTTTTTCGGCCTGCTATCCGCAACAGGAGTTAGGCAGCGATGGTACATTTGAGTTTAATACTTACTCGGCAGAATATAAGGATTTGTTGCTGTCTGAAGCACAGAAGGTAACTGTTGGTACTCCTAAGCCGGTCAATCTTTCTTTTAATCATGCTATGCATTTGCTGAATGTCAACTTTACTTCTGACGGATATTATTCGGCAGAAGAACTGAAAACTTTAGTTACTACTTGTAAGGCAAAAGCGTCATGCGTAGTAGATGCTGCTTCAGGAAGGATAAAAGAGACCAAACCGGGGGTAGAAAGTTTTATGGCAGAAGGTGCAGCTGCTGCTTTTTATCTTGTTCCACAGTCTACTTCAGATGTAATTTTATCTGTTAAAATCAATCAGTTGACAAAAGAATATAGTCTGAAAACTCTTTTAGAAGATTTAGGAACTCCACAGGAAACGTTACAAGGAGGAAAGAAAATCACTTTGACACTTAAATTATGTAAGGATAAGATTATTGTAGAAAGTGGTTCTATTGGTGCATGGGGAGATCAGGCTACAGTAGACGGTGAGGTTGTTATCGGCTGATTTCTTGCAACAGAAAAGCACGGGAGGTTTCCCTGCTAAAATAAAATCTCGATAGGTTTATAAAGTATAACAGATATAGACAAAGAGTCGTATCATGCTCTCTGGACAGAGGGAAGATACGACTCTTTCATTTTTTTGTTGTTTACCCTATATGGTTACGGATTGCATACGTTGGGGATCTGTTTATGATAGATGTAATTCCTGTTACCGTCTTGAATTTCTTCAATTTATTTTATATCTTTGAGAATAATCTTACTACGATGAAAAATATATTGTTCCTTTTATGTGCCCTTTTGAGTATGGGTGGTTGTTCGTCGGTACAAGACGACCGCATGGCATCATTGGATAACAGTACGGTAATCGAGTTTGATATATCTCGTTTTATGGGACGCTGGTACGAAATAGCCCGTTATGAACATCGTTTTGAAAAAGGGATGACTCACGTAACGGCAACGTATACATTACGCGATAATGGAAGCATTTCCGTAAAGAATGAAGGTTATAAGAACGGAAAGCATAAGGAAGTTAAGGGACGTGCCAAACAACCTGATCCGAAGGATCCGGGCAAGCTGAAGGTTTCGTTCTTTCTTTGGTTTTATTCCGATTATTACGTGCTCGACGTAGATTCTGACTATCGCTATGTATTGATAGGAAGCAGTTCTGATAAATACCTTTGGATTATGAGTCGTGAGAAAACCTTGCCGGCCAAGAAACAGGAAGAGTTGCTCGATAAACTTCGTACAAGAGGATATGATACCAGTAAACTGCTTTTTGTAGAACAAGAATAGTTCTCGTATTGCATTATTTAGCCTGGCAGGATATTATAATCCCGGAGGTAATTTGTCGGCCATTAGTTTCCGGCAGTTGAAAGTTTCTCCGTCGGCAGTGAACGTTCCGTCACCTCGTGCGTGGATCATCCGCTGGTCTGTACAATCACGGTTCTCTACGACTCGCATAACTTTTAACACCACAAATCCATAGCGTTCAATATAGTCTGTAACCTTACATTCCAGACAAGCGATACATCCGTCAAGCAGCGGAGCCTGAACGGTTTGTGCCGGAAGAGCTTTAAGATGGAACAAACTGAACTTGTCTGTATCGACGCCGCTGACAGTACCGATGCGTATTACTTTATCTATCATTTGTGCAGGAGGAATACATACTACACATTCTCTGGTGCGCATCATTGTACCAAATGAATAATTCCATTCGCCTGTGGTAAGAACAATGTGCTGGTCGAAGTCGATAGCCATTGTCCATGAAATAGTCATTACGTTATTTTTCTTACCGTCGGAAGTTGTGACGAGTACTACCGGTCCTGGCTCTATGTAAGTCAATGCTTTTTCTATGGGTACTTCTTTCATGCTGCTACAGATTATAGGTTATACTTTATGGTGTTTCCGCCTTCGGCTGGGTAGTCGGAATCTTTTTCTTTCAGCTTACGTAGCCTGAACTTTCTGTCAGCGTTCAGGCTGCGTATTCCGAAGGTAACGTTTTTCTTTCTGGCGAACAAACATTCTGCCAGACATTTTTCATGCCCTGAATCCGATACGGCAAGGTGATGTCAGTTTCAAATTCATCGCATGTAGGAAATTCATTTCCGCCTCTTTCACGTCGCATACTTCTATCGTACTGAACAATTGCAGACGTTTGTCTACAGGATGAGGCTCCGACATTACCCTCTGCGCCATACTCTTGATGATACCTTGTTCTACCAGATTGTGTACCCAGCGTCCGTTCCCAAAATATTCATCCCGCATTCTGGTTTCTTTTTCAATCAGACGGTTCAGATATTCATCAGCTTCAGGAGTCAGGACAAAGTTGCGGCTTTTCAAAATGCGATGCGCTATTTCACTCAGTTCGTCCGAAGTATAATCATCGAAGTAGAAACGGAGTGGAAAACGTTCCTTTAACCCCGGATTACTTTTGAGCAGTTTTTGCATTTTATCCTCATAACCGGCCAGGATGACAATCAGGTCGGGATTCGGCTCCGATAATATTGTAAGGAGTGCATTGATAACTTCTTAACAAAAAACTGAAAACGAGCCTCATCGTTTTGTAAAGAATATCATGAACTCTTGTCATATTAAGAGATAATCCTTACATTTGAGTGAAGATAAAAAACGGATGGGTATGTCGTACATGAAATTTTTCCTTTGTCATAGCACCGGCTCATGGAGGCAGCAATTTCTACGACGGCTGGATGAAAAATGAGCGTTCGGCCATGATTTCGTGTAATGACGGTTTCCGTTTCGTGAGTTTTCTGATTGAAGTAATAGACTAAAAATATAAAAATATGTTAGCATATACCTATATGGAGCATGGACGTTTTTCGCTGATAGAGAAGCCCGTGCCGGAATTGAAAGGCCCCCGTGATGCAGTGGTGCGCGTCACATTGGGAAGTATTTGTACCAGCGATTTGCATATCAAGCATGGAAGTGTACCTCGTGCCGTGCCGGGCATTACCGTAGGGCATGAGATGGTAGGCATTGTAGAACAGGTAGGCGAGGAGGTCACCACCGTGAAGCCCGGAGACCGTGTGACGGTCAACGTGGAAACTTTCTGCGGCGAATGCTTCTTCTGCCGGCATGGATATGTAAACAACTGCGAAGACGAACACGGAGGCTGGGCACTGGGCTGCCGCATCGATGGCGGACAAGCAGAATATGTACGGGTACCTTATGCCGATCAGGGGCTGAACCGCATTCCTGAAGGTGTAACCGATGAACAAGCACTTTTCGTGGGCGATATTCTTGCCACCGGATTCTGGGCGGCACGTATCTCGGAAATAACGCCCGACGATACCGTTCTTATCATCGGAGCCGGTCCCACGGGTATCTGTACTTTACTGTGTACGATGCTGAAACGCCCTAAACAGATTGTCGTATGCGAGCAGTCGGAAGAACGCATCCGCTTTGTTCGTGAGCACTATCCCGATGTACGGGTTGTACGACCGGAAGCATGTGCCGGAGAAGTACGCAGACTCAGTGCACATGGAGGAGCCGACGTCGTGATCGAAGTGGCGGGAACCGACGAGACATTCCGCATGGCGTGGGAGTGTGCCCGTCCGAATGCCATCGTAACCATTGTCGCACTTTACGATCGTCCTCAGGTACTTCCGCTGCCCGACATGTACGGAAAGAACCTGACCTTCAAGACCGGTGGCGTGGACGGCTGCGACTGTGCCGAGATTCTTCGCCTGATAGCCGAGGGCAAGATCGATACCACACCGCTCATTACCCACCGTTTCCCGCTCGATCAGATAGAAGAAGCCTATCGCATCTTCGAGAACCGTCTGGATGGAGTCATCAAGGTAGCCATTACCGAAAAGACAAAGTAGCATCTGGAAATCGGTCAGAAAGTTGGCAATGCCTTTGCCGACGGGCAGAAATTGAAATAAACAATAAAGTCAATCAGCCTGTATAAAAACAGTTCAGGCCGATTGACTTTTTCTATATACGATGATATTTACCTCAGAAAATTACTTTTTCTCTTCCCCCTTAAAGAACTTCTTCCGGTAATACGAATTGGCAGTATAAAGTGCGGCAGCAGGATTGTTCCCCGTAACACGGTCTTTGGTTACCAGCGTAGTGGTATACGCATCAGCATACTTGTAGAACAAGCTGTCATGTCCCACGCACAAACCGATTACCACATTCAAGTCCGTTTTTGCCTCGTTCAGCAGACGTGCTTGTAGAATCGGGTTGCACATCGCAGCACCTATGCTTTCACATTCGGCAGGAATACCCATCGAAGTCTTAGGCTTGCCGGCAACCTTACAGATGACCGAGTACGCTTCGAAACCATTCGCCCGGAGAATACGAGCAAAGATACGCGCCTCGTTTATCAGTCCGATACAGTTGGCTATGCCGATACGGTGCGCATTAATCTTGCGGGCAAACTCCATGATCTCCTGCACACGCGTCCACTGGCAATACCCCTCATATTCCACTTCCGCACTGGCAATCATTATCCGGCGGTTATCCCCTTCATCATACCGTTCCAGCGCCCATTGCATATCCTCTTCCTTCAAGTTTGTAGTCAGGCAGAAATCAGGATAAGTACGGTCCTTATACTTACAGTTCTGTGTGCCGCAGTCCACACAAGAGTGTATTTCTTTTTCCTTTTCCATAAAGCAATTCATTTAGTTTTCAGAGAACGCTGCAAAGATATATATTTCTTCATTCAGATAAGTCCCAGACGATGAATATATGCCATGAACTGTTCCTTATAGTTTTCTCCGATAGGAATATACACATCTTTTCCGAAGAGAATGCGGAAACGTGAAATCTCGGTTATCTTGCTCAGGTTGACGATATACGAACGGTGTACCCTCATAAAGTTCGAAGGAAGCATGGCTGACAACTTTTGCAGACTGTTTAGCGTGATGACAGGTTTCGGTCGGTCCTCCAGATAAATACACACATATTCACTCATCCCCTCTATATACAAAATCTTCTCCTTATCTATACGCACCACCTTATACTCACTCTTTACGAATAAAGTTCCCTTTTCATCTTCCGCCTCCGTAGTATGATGCGTCAGCTCGTACATTCTTCTGGCTTTTTCGGCTGCTTTCAGACAATCCGTAAAGCCGAAAGGTTTCATCAGGTAATCGATGGCGTTGAGGCGAAATCCCTCGATGGCATATTCTGAATAAGCCGTAGTAAAAATAACCATCGGCGGATTCGGAAGTGAGCGGACAAAGTCGATACCATTCAAGTCGGGCATGTTGATATCAGCAAAAAGCAAGTCGACTGGCGTATGCGCCAGCGTTTCAGAAGCCTGGCAGGCATCCTGGCACGAAGCCACCAGCGTAAGAAAAGGAATGCGTGCAATGTAGCCCGCCAGTTGTGCCAGAGCAAGCGGTTCATCGTCGATAATCAGACATTTCATGATAGTGGAGGAATTATAAGTAATACATGGTAGGAAACTTCATCTTCAGTAATGGTAAACGTATAGTTGTTGCCATAAAGCAGGTGAAGCCTTTTCTTTATATTCTCTATGCCTATGCCGTGATGCGCATCGTTTGTACAGGCATGCTTGCTGTTGTGGCAGGCAAACAAAATTCCCTCGTCTGCCTGTGCGATACGTACGTCGATGTACGAATCTTCCCGATAGCTTACCCCGTGCTTAAACGCATTTTCCAGCAGCGAGATAAAGAGCAGGGGAGGAATCTGCACATGAGGCACTATCAGCGGAAAGTCCGTCCGTATACTTAACTTTTCAGTATAACGCAACTGCATCAGTGCAATATAATTCTCAAGAAACTGAATTTCTCGTTCCAGCGAAATCTGACTGTTGTTCGCTTCGTACAGCACATACCGCATCAGTTTCGAAAGCTCGATAATGGTCTTTTTGGCCTTTTCCGCATCAATATCCACCAGTGCGTGAATGTTGTTCAGCGTATTCATGAAGAAATGCGGGTTCAACTGATACTTCAGATATTGCAGTTCCGATTCCAGATGCTGATGTTCAAGTTCCTTGAGCATCTCGTCGTCGTGGAGCGACTTGAGGAAAAAACGGATAGTCAGGTTAAACCCCACCAGCAAGATTGCCACCGTAATATGAATCAGCAGGAAAGGCGGATGCATGGGACGTATCGGCTGCATCATTTTTTCTCCCATAGGAGGTACCGGAAGCCGGTCGGGGAAAAAAACGTCGTGGGCTGAGTCTTGTACGACAAACTCTTTCTGTTGCCGGAATCCCGGATGGGGATTAAGTACCTGAATACATCCCGGCAAGTATAGAAACAAAATACCGATAGTGAAGATGAGTGACACCACATAACGTGTATAATATTTCTTGAGCAGAAGTCGTGGAATAAGCACATAGTTATGTATCAGAAACAAAAGGAAGAAAGGCAATACCATGAGCCAGGTATCGCTTACCTCTTTCCAAAGTTCGGTTCCTTCCAGCGGATGCTCGTCGTCGAGCAGGAAACCGATGAGCGGTGTTCCCAGTATCAGCAACCAGATGGTAGCATAAATAATCTGTTCCAGAAGTAATTGCTTTTGTAAATGTTTCATGTCGTGCGTCACTCTTTTTACGCCTGCAAAAATACGTCTGTACCTAACCCGGTGCAACTAAAATCGGCGAATGGAATGATTTTGCAGACCAAGCGGACTTATTTTATCTTTTACTTCCATCCTCACCGGTTCTATTCAGGCAAAATCTGATTCGTCGGGAGTTGACCGAGAGAATAAGCGGGTTGGCTGATTCTATTTTCCGGAAAGCATCCCCTTCTTTACCTTTGTTCTCCTGAAAAAGAATTTTAAAACCTACGAAGATGAACATGAAGAAAATTGTATGGATATTTTGTCTGACGGCCCTGATACCCATACCGTCGGCAGCCTTTGCCGTAGCCTTACCCGACGAACCGCAACAAGAGAAAAAAGCTCCGGTAAAAGAAATACCCAATCCTGAGAAAACCGCACGCAAGCGGACCGATGAAATGGACAAAGTTCTCAATCTGACCGAGAAGCAATACAAGAAAATTTACAAGCTCAACCTGAAGGAAGAAAGAGAAAAACTGGAAGCCCTGATAGGACGTGGTGACAGAGATACCGGTTGCCCTCCGATGATGGGTGGCGGTCGTCCTCCGATGCGGCACAGTGACGGCGAACCTCCTATGATGGATGGCGGCAGTCAGCCTCCTATGATGGGACACGGCAGACGTCCGATGATGGAACCACCTGCCGATAATGACAAAATGAAGGACGATATCAGAGAACGTACTGAAAAGAAGATGAAAAAAATCCGTAAGATTCTTACCGACGAGCAATATGATTTGTGGCTTACCATGAAGCCCGAACCTCGTCCGGAGCCGGCAGACGGAGCACCTGTTCCACCTGAAGAAGCGCCCCAGTTTGACATGATACAAAACGAAGCAGAACAATAATGAACATGAAAACAGTCTACGGGATGGTAGCGATGATATGCGCTGCCATCTGGTTTGGTTCCTGCCAGAACGAAACACTCGATTACTATCCTATTGGTAAAAAACATTTAGGCGAAACCTATACCGAATATTCCGTGAATAATGTCATAACAAATGATACCGTGAACCGCATTATTCTCAACTTCTATCCGGAGGAAGTAACCTCCCTCTCGTACATGAACTATGACGAGTCGGCTTGCACATTCACCTTTCATCGCGGAAATACCTCGAAGTACCGTATTTCGTGGGATTATGAAACCGACGGAAGTTATGTCGAAGTGCAATACGGACAAAACGGTATGTGGTTTACCGTAAACCAGCAAAAACATTCGGGTGAATACCTTCTTACCGCCAACGACGGCATGGGAGTACGCATGTGCATACAGAGTGGCGGAACCATGATTTCCGGTGACGAACAGATAAAATATGCCATTTCCGTCACCGTAAACCATTTTTCCATTGAAGAAGCCGATGACTAAAGCAGGGCAATCAGCGCATCTACATCAGACTCACGTGTAGCCCAGCTTGTAACGAAGCGTACTACCGTTTCCTTTTCCCCGCGCGGTCCCCACAGCTCAAACGTTGCATGCGCCGAAAGACGGTCTATATCCTCATTCGGCAGGCAGACAAACTGTTGGTTGGTCGGTGAATCCAGATGCAGCTTATATCCCTTCTGCACAAAAGCCCGTTTCAGTTTCTGTGCCAGACGTACGGCATGTTCTCCAGCCTTCAGATAGAGGCCGTCGGTAAACAAGGTCTCAAACTGAATACCCAGCAGACGTCCTTTGGCAAGCAGTGCTCCGTGCTGTTTTATCAGCGGGAAGAAATGTGGCAGACGTTCCGCATGAGGAGCCACCACGGCTTCGCCGAAAAGTGCCCCTACTTTCGTGCCACCTATATAAAACACGTCGCACAGGCGGGCAATATCCTGCAAGGTAACGTCCGTACCCTGAGCAGCCAGTCCGTATCCCAGACGTGCACCGTCCATGTAAAGCGGAATATTCGCCTTGCGGCATACACGGCTCAAAGCCTCCAGTTCGCTGAGCGAATACAGCGTACCATATTCCGTTGGGTGAGAGATATAAACCATTCCCGGCGCTACCATATGCTCGTATGTTTCATCGCGGTAAAAGTTTTCGATGTATGCCTCTACTTCATCAGCGCAAAGTTTTCCCTCGTGCTGAGGCAACGTCAGCACCTTATGTCCGGAAGCCTCGATAGCCCCGGCTTCGTGTACGTTGATATGTGCCGTTTCCGCTCCCAGCACACCTTCATGATGTGCAAGCAGTCCGTCGATGACAGTTGCATTCGTCTGTGTACCTCCTACCAGAAAATATACGGCCGCTTCGGGTTGTCCGCATGCTTTCCGTACCAGTTCGCGTGCATGGCGTGTATAATCATCGTTTCCATATCCGGCAGTCTGTTCCAGATTTGTTTCCATCAGGCGGCGCATCACCTCAGGATGTGCCCCCTCCATATAGTCAGTATCAAAATGTAGCATAGCTTTTTTGCTCTTTAATTTGTTTTCGTAGACAAAGGTAGAGAAAAAAACTTTGCTCCGGCCGATATTCTTTCTTAACTTTGGCCGGAAAAAAGAATACCTATGCCTGTAATAGAAATAACCAGCCTCGAACACCCCGGAGTAGAAGTATTCGGCACCCTGACCGAAGCTCAGTTGCGTAACCGCATAGACCCCGAAAGAGGTATCTTCATAGCCGAGAGTCCGAAAGTAATCCGTGTAGCGCTCGATGCCGGTTACCAGCCCCTTGCCTTGCTTTGCGAGCAGAAACACATAGCAGGCGATGCTGCCGACATTATTCTCCGTGCCGGCGACATTCCAGTTTATACGGGCAGCCGGGAACTTCTGGCACGTCTTACAGGCTATACACTGACCCGTGGTGTTCTGTGTGCCATGCGCCGTCCTGCTCCCCGTACACCTGAAGAAGTCTGCCGCGATGCCCGTCGTGTTGCAGTCATTCACGGGGTAGTCGATACAACCAATATCGGAGCCATCTTCCGTTCGGCAGCAGCCTTGGGCATCGATGCAATTCTTCTTTCGCCCGATTCCTGCGACCCTTTGAACCGCCGTGCCGTACGCGTGTCGATGGGTTCCGTGTTTCTGGTACCCTGGACATGGCTTCCGCGTCCCGTATCTTCGTTACGCGAAATGGGTTTCCGTACCGCCGCCCTGGCACTGACCGACCGTTCTGTTCCCATCGACTACCCGGAACTCAAGGACGTTTCCCGTCTTGCCATCGTAATGGGAACCGAAGGCGACGGTCTTCCCGCCGAAGTCCTGTCGGAATCCGATTACGTAGTCCGCATCCCGATGTGGCATGGCGTCGACTCACTGAATGTAGCAGCCGCTTCGGCCGTAGCATTCTGGGAGCTGAGGGTACGCCGGTAAAATTCTTTACTTGCCGATATCCATCAGCCATTTACCATCCACCTTAACCATTTTCTGAGTATCTTCTTTGACACTGCCGTCGCCATAATGCTGCTTAAACGTCACGACAGCAGAGTTACCGTCTTCTGCTATTTCCTCGGAAACGATTTCCGTTTCCTTTAGTCCACCTTTTTTCTCAATCGTCTTGGAGCCTTTTTCCTGAACCATGGCAACCAGGCCCTCGCGTATCTCCTTGGCCTTGTCGGAATCAGCTTCAGAGATATTACATCCATTGATAAACTCCTCGTAATCATTGTCGCTCAGTGCCGACATATAATCCTTCAGTGCAGCTCCGGGCGTACTTGGCGTACACGATACCATAGCAAGAACAGCTACCAGCATCAGTCCTAAACGAATCAGTTGTTTCATCATAGTGCTAAATTTTTAGGGTTAATAAAAAGAAATATTTAGAATCGAAAAAGCTCGAGTTTACGGGAACCTGTATATTATTTTCAAATGTTTGTTGCGTGCTATATCGTCGGGCATGAGGTATGTACCGCCCATTGCCGGAACATTAATCTGTGTACGTCTGCCTTCGGAAAGACAAATACCCGCTTTCCGGTAAGCAAACTCTACCAGTTCGCTGCAATACATTCGTGAAGTATCAGTCAGATTGTAGTCGTGATCGAAAAGAACCCCCTGACAGGCCATCTTCCAGGCAGTACATGCAGCCTCCGAAGCAGCAAGCGAATCCCCCGTCATTCTGGCTATCGCACCACGTACAGCCCTGTCGGCCGCAAAGAAGCGCGACAATGAATCCGTTTTTACACGGTCGGAATCACCTTCAAAATCAGGTTCGTCGGGGACAGCATGGATTACGTACCATTCGTTGCCAATCTTTTTTAGAATACCGATATGCGAATAAACCCCGTCTTTGCTGGCGGAAGTTACAACGTGGCTCAAGAGCCCTGTGCCGCGCCGGAATGCCAGATCGCCATCAGCCAGCATCCCGACAGGCATAATCCGCTGGCTCTTTGCCTTCGTGTTCTTACAAGAAACGCACAAACAAAGGACCAGCAGGGCAGGGAGTATGTGAAGCAGTTTCTTCATATACGAACAAAGGTAATAAATTAATTTTTTTTACCAATGTCCGATGGAATGTTTTTGTTTAGTTTTTTTATGAATTATATTGTAAAGGCCTCTGTCTTTACAATGCGTGTACCGCCTGAAGCGCAGCTTCGTAATCAGGTTCATTAGAAACCTCGCTTACAAGTTGCGTATAGCGCACCTTGCCGTTTTCGTCTATCACGACCACGGTCCGTGCCATCAGTCCTTTCAGCGGACCGTCGGCAAGCTGGATGCCGTACTCCTTTACAAAGTCATCACTGCGGAAAACCGACAGCGGAACGACATTATTCAGTCCTTCGATGGTACAGAAGCGTGACTGTGCAAAAGGCAAGTCCATGGAAAGACACAGCACGACCGTATTCTCCAGTTCCGAAGCCCGGGCATTAAACTGGCGGACGGACATGGCACATGTGGGCGTATCGAGGCTGGGGAAGATGTTCAGGATGACCCGTTTCCCCTTGAAAGAAGATAAGTTGATGTCTTTCATCTCTGCATTCGTAGCCTGAAAGTCAGGAGCTTGTTGCCCTACTTTCACCATTGGCCCGGAAGTATGCGATTCCTGACCGCGGCAGATTACCGTTTCTCCATTTTCTATACCAGCGTTTCCTGCTGTGACGTGCATGGGTGTCAGACTCAATGTCAACAAAGTTCCCATGCCTAAAATAATTTTTGTAGTATTCATGACGAGAGCTTTTTTATTTATAAAAAATAAACGGCGAAGAATGTTCTGTCTTTGTTTCGCTTTTTTGTTTTTTTAGTTTTTGAAAAATCCTGTTTGGTATTGAAATCGCGATGGGGGAAGGTGAAGCTATTTATTCTTGGGGATAGGAGCATAGTCATTGGTCGTATCTTCAGCAGCCATCAGCACATCTTCCTCTTCGTTAATGGAATAGCTTACCGTATGATCTTTTAAATAAATGTGATTAAGCGTATATTCCAGCGATACAAGTGTCTGCTCCCTTTTCTGCGGTTTCAGTTCACATTCCCATATCGTGATGCAATGCCATCCCATTTTAGCCAGTTCTTTCTGCACCTTTTTGTCGCGTGCAATATTACGGTTGATTTTGTTTGTCCAGAACTCTGTATTCGATTTGGGAATGACGTAATATTTACACCCTTCGTGTCCGTGCCAGAAGCAACCGTTGACAAAGATGCAAGTATGATATTTTCGCAGTACGATGTCCGGACGGCCAGGCAGACGAGGATGGTTCAGGCGATATCTGAATCCGTGGGCGAACAGATATTTTCTGACTATCATTTCCGGCTTGGTGTTGGCTGAATGTATGGCAGCCATGTTTTTGTGCCGTTGTTCTTTGGAAAGGACATCCATAGATTGGGGTTACTTATTATACAGCTGAATAATATTCTCAATCGAAATAACTTCTCCTGGGCGCATCTTGTCATAAATGGAATTCCAAGTTTTGCCGATATTAATATATTCTCCAAGTTTGAATTTCAAACAAGGTTGTGTATTGCCGTCTTTATCTTTATAATTGCCAAACTGTAATTTTTCTATTTTGTAAAATCCGTCAATCTTTCCGCTTAGCATGGGAAGGAAATATTTTACAGCAATCAGGTTTATCGGTGGAATTTTTTCCATTGTATATACCCGTGCCTGATGATTATAGAACATTTCATGTTCTTCGTCAGTGGCACGGATAAGTCCTGTGAATACATTTTTTTCGGAAGTAATTGTTTCTGTAGGTATACCATTACTTGCTTCGGGAGCGTCATTGTTGAACAATGTTTCTGGGTCTTCTCCCATTTTACATTCCTGAACAATGAAATATTTATTTAATTGATTCAAAAGAGTTTCGTTCTCTGTTTGAAACTCTTTTCCCAATGCAAGAGAATAGATATTTGGGTCGGTGTATGGCGTGTAAATCTTACCGAGTAATTCCTGAAAATGTTCTTTGATGTACGAGTTCGCATTTACTCCCGGACGTGCTTTCATGGCATGAAACTGGAAGTTTTCTTCCAGAATTTTTTGTATTTCCTGACGGAATTTTTCTCTAACTATTGCTTTCCATGAATCTTTTTGCAGAGTGTTGTTACGTGCATACAATGATATAATATAAAGGAAGTTTACATCATAATGACATACAAGCAATGTATCACGGTCGAACAAACGGTTGTCAAACTGTCTATTATAAAAATAAGTATCTTCTTTGTCTGTTATCTTTAATTCTTCTTTATAGCTTAATTCTTCATTTAAACGTGCACTTATAAAAAAGTTCGGCATGACATTATATCCTTCTGTTATATCGTCCCTAAGTTTGGCTACACCTTTTGCTTTGGTTAGATTTTTATTTTCATCGTCACTGCTCATGAACAAGTTCAGATTCCATTGAATGACATTGCGGGCATAAGTAAACTGCTTGTAAACAGAATATTTCCCGATGGAGTTTCCTCGTTTATAATATTTTGAGTCACCAATATAATAAATAGGCTGGTCAGCATTAGTTGTCAGGCTCTTGTAAGTATACATGTGGTCTACCATTTTGCCATCTTCCTGCTCCTTCAAACCGTTAGGTATATCCTTGTCACCTATCAGTTCATCAATGATAGCTTCGAATACAATATTGAAATTCTTTACCAGCAAATACTCTTGCAAATCTGTATTTATCTGGACTTGTCTGGCTGCATCAAAGAAAGCGTAACAAAGCGTCCACAGTTCCAGTGCCTTGTCGGAAAAGTATTTGTATTTGATTTGCAGCAATCGGGTTTTTCCAAATCCTTTTAAGTACGTTTCAAATTGTTTTCCCTTAATCAAATTGAAGTTACAGTCTATTTCTTTTGTAAATCCATATTGGTCGCCAATATAGTTTAATATGGAAAAGAAGATAATCAGAAGTTCTTCATCAAAATTTATTTGTCGTTTTTTATTGACCGGATTTAGATAAACAGGATGATTGTTTTGGATAATGGCTGTAGTGGTACCTATCGTACGGGTCCAGTTAATCTTGTTATATCCGGAATGCAGATTTTTCAGAATGAAGAAGAAAAAGCTTCTATTGTTTTTGTTAAACTGGATAAGAGAAAGCAATATATCCAGAAAAGTATTGCTAAGCCTGCGGCTTCCTTTCCCTATCTGGATAATCTTTTTATGGTATACAATATCAGTCTGATTATTGCGGTCGGTTCTGAAGACATCGATAGTACGGTAAATCCATACAGCAAATTCGTAAATGAAATTTTTTTCCGTTTGTGTAAGCGGATTGCTTGTGTCGAGATTGATAATATCTTCCGGCTCATATTTGCCGAATACCAGCTCTTTTCCGTTTATGTCTTCTAAGAGAACCTTTGGTAAGATAAAGACACAATCGCACAGTAATGTGTTGTAAAAGTAACCTACATAATTTAATATTACGTAACCTTCTACATTCTCCAAAGCATCAATGCCGTGAAGAACATTTTTTACACTTGCTGCGAGATATTTATGCCCTTCAATGATGATTCTCATTAGTACTCTACCTTTAGGTTTAGATTTAATTCATTAGATATAGTCGTCAATATATTGCGCATTGTTTTCCCGTTCATACCTTTTATAAAATAAAATCCATTGGCCTCAACATATGAATATCCTTGTGTATTATTTTCTATTTCTTCATATTTGTTAGGGCTTATCATTGGACATCCCAAGCGCGAATATTTTAGATTTTTGATGATTGGAGCTATTTGTTCTACTCCAATTTTTTTTATAGCATTAATGTAGACATCGAAACGAGTCTTTCCTACAACTAAACTTCCGTCTGGAAATAAAACTTTTAATCTACTATTTCCATTATTATCTATTTCTTCATTGTCATTTTTTTCTAAATCTTCTTCGATGTCGTTATAAATTGTATCAACATTCAAATTATTTAGGAATAATTCTACTTTATCATTTTGTACTATTGCTTTACCATTTTGTCCTGCTTTATAGAACTTATCGAAGGAAAGTGTACCTCCGTCTGTATCTTTGAAAATAGTCCCGTCGAACCCATAATCTTTAAATACATCATTCCATAAATAGAATATGACTTTTCCAACAAAAGTTTCTGCACTGATGCAGCCATTATTCGTCTTACAAAAGAAAAAGCCTAGTTTCTTGTCTTCTGAATTGGTTGTAGAACTAATTTGAAGATTGATTTTTTCAAGGAATGACCACCAACTGTATTTACTTGTACCAATACATATATTCCAGCTTAGTTCGTTTCCGCTTTCATCATATCCTTTGCCGATAGGCATGTATTTCCATTCCCATCGACGTTTGAATGCTGAGTCAACGGGGAAAAGCGACTGGTCACTGGTATTCATTGTTGCCCATATATACAGATTGTCTGGAAGGAGTAATATCTCTCCTTTAAGGACTTGTTCTGTAACATTTCGTCCATACAAATCATTGATTTTCTCCGCTTGAGGTATAGAAAGCCCTTCAAATGCTTTAAGAAGCTGCTTTCTCATATCGTTGTCTGTATAGATAGGATAATCGGAGAATCCTGCATCATTTCTGTCAAGAAGTTGGAATAAATCTCCGAAAATCTGAGCACAGTTACCACGGTTGATTTCTTCAATGATAAGATATTGCTTTTGTGGCTCAGCCTCAGAGGCGGTTTGGGCATAAAATTTCCATGCTTGAATATAAGCTTGAAGGAAAGCTTGATTGACAAATTCATAAATGATACGGTCTTCTTTGATTTCTTTTCCGTTTTCAATGATTTTATGGCCGGATACATCTCTCATTGTTACTTGGATAGTAGTTGGCTTATATGTTCCTACAAAAGTAGAATAATCACTGTCTGGATGAAATGTTGTGCGAATAACACTTTCATTTCTTGTTGCTTCATTTATAGTATATGACTTTCCTGTACCTGGTGCTCCGTAGAATATTATTTGATGAGAGTAGGAATTATTATAGGTTATCTCACTACTATTGTAAATAATTTTTTCATACCCTAAGGCCATTTTCGCCATTAGGGCAAGTGTAGAAGTATATCCATACTCAAATTTATCAATTGAAGTTAATCCAGACAAATCGTTTCTTGCATCATTGGCAGAAGCATCAGGTTTCTTTTTGAAATATTCTATATATTCTTTTAAAAGGGCTTTGGATATGGTACGAAGACCGTGAGCACCTTTACTTGTAGACTCAACAATATAGCAAAGTCTATCTTCATCTACAATTTTTATTTGTCCATTTGTAGATTCATCGTTCTTTCTGAGTATGGTATATTCTGACATAGTAAGGTCTTTTTATGTAATTTGATTAAAAGTTATGACTTATTATATATGTCAATGGTAGATTACTACAAAGATATTATAAAGAGGCTAATAATGAAAACAGATTACGGTTATTCTGATTTAGATGCTTATCATAAAGCTTGTTGATTGACTTGAACTATTGTAGTATTCATTATTGATAAAAATACTGATTTTTCCTTGTTTATTTCAAAATTTATATCCAATTTTACCTCGACACGAACGTGATAATATCTTAGCACGTTCGTGCTGATAGCTTGTCACGTTCGTGTCAATATCTAAACAGCTACGTGATGAGGCTTTTGTGTAAAGACGTTTGATAAAATATTTACTAACCAACTGATACTAAATGGCTATTAAATTCGATTTGTTTGAGAATCCGGTGAAAGAAGGTGTATCTTCTCCAAAACTACATGCGAAAGTAATTACTAAAGATGTCGTTACCACCCGTGAAATTCGTGAATCTATCTCCAAAAAATGTACGGTGGCTCCTGCTGATGTAGCAGCCGTCATTACTGCTTTGAGCAGTGAATTGTACGAAAAGCTGAGTAATGGCTATACCGTACATTTGGACGGAATTGGCTATTTTAGTTTAAGTCTGAAGTGCACGCCCGACATCAATCCGAAATATATAACGACTTCCGATATTCGTGTGCGAAGCATTAAGTTCACTCCCGATAAGGAACTGGCAGACCGTTTCAAGGAGGTGAAGTTTGAACGTTCGGCAGATTCTTCCCGACATTCTTCAAAGATGGACGATGAAGAGGTGAAACAGAAGCTCGCGGAATTCTTTGCAGGACATAGTTTTCTCCAGCGCCGTGACTTTGAACAGCTCACGGGATTCAATCAATCTAAGGCGACAAGATATATTCGTCGGCTGGTTGAGGAGGGAGTGTTGAAGAATGTCGGGTCGAAGTTTCAGCCGGTGTATGTAGAAATAAGATAAAAAATTAGTTATGTTAGATATAGATAAAGCAATATATGATAGCAATAGTACTATATGTAATAATATAGAATTGCTACGAGGTAATGAAAGAGGTTTATTGTCTCAGAATATTTTATCTCAATTACGAAATTTTCTAGAATGTATTTTTGTGAAAATATATGTGGCTTCGGGAAATTCATTAGTTGAGAAGGATTACGATAATATATGTCAAGCTGTCAAGTTTATGAAAACTAAACAGGGGCAATATCGTTTTTTGAATCAATTTCATAGGTTGTTGCAAATATCGGTTTCTCATTATACCCTAGACCCTGATAGCTCTGAAAGATTGATGCTTAAATACTATGAATATTTATTACGTATCAAGACTTTCATGAAGGAAAATTATAAAATGGAGTTGCTGCAAAATCTTGATAAATTTCCGTTGAATACAGATACTGCATTTACCTTGTATTATGAAGCTATAGAAAAGGTACTTGAGAATAAGGCTGCAATCATGCAAAAGACAATTCAGCACGGAAGATTTTATATAGAAAAGTCACATCCCGTTGTTGTTAATGGCACTATTTTCTATGAAGTTACATTTATTTCAGCTCATGATAAATCTAGTAAATTCGACAGGATAATAGCATTTACTCCATTAGAAATTCCTACTTATTATGCTGTTGAATTACATCTGGCTGAATGTGATATTCAAGTGTTAAACCGTAAAATGCCAATTATAGTGATTGTAGATTGGAATGTTTCTATTAGAAATTGTGAATTGAAAAATTTTGCAAAAATTTTTGGATATTCAGAAGAATATAGAGATACTAGAGAATATTCTAATTTGATGAAGTTTCTGACGGTGTATAAAATGAATATTGTAGAAATTTTGGATTCTTCACAAGAGTATTATGAAAGGTTTATTGAATATATTCAAAAGGGAGCGAAGCAACATGCTGTATCATCTCTTTTAATATCTTGTCGGAGCTTTATTTCAAAAAGAATGGACGGAGAAAATGTTATTCGTTACTTACTTTATCACTTAAGTAATAAGGTTATAAAAAAACAATTAGGTAGGCAACAATGTCCATATTTATCTAATCTGTATTTAAAGTATCAGTGCATTCCTTTTGATAAAATTCCATTTAATTTTTCATTGGTAAATCATAATCCGTCAATTTCCGATTTATTATATTGTATAGATGTTTCTGAGCGTAAGTATGAGTTATTTGCACGATTTATAAAAAATAATACGGAATGTAATGGAGTTTTATATACTCCGATAAATGACATACAGTACTTTGATAACCCAGAGGCATTGGCAGAAAAGTATAATAGTGTCTTATATGAAGGACATCAACATTTACGAATAGAGTCTTATAAAGGACATTTTTATATAAAAGAATATGAAGACCATGTCCGAGATATTATTTCAGGTCTCTTGAAATATACCAAAAATGGACTTGGTAATTATGTCAATTCGGTGGAGGCTTGGATGAGGACTTCAGGAATTAATATTGACAGTGAAGAAAAGAAAGTGGCTCTAAGAACTTTATTCAAGGATTCTAAAGTTGCTCTTATTTATGGTCCGGCAGGTACGGGGAAATCTATGATGATAAATTATATTTCTTTGTTTTTTAAAGAAAAACATAAGGTCTTTCTGGCAAATACAAATCCTGCTGTAGAAAATCTTCGTCGTAAGGTTACAGCTGAAAATGCGGATTTTATGACAATTGCAAAATATCTTTCGGGTAATGATTCTACTATAAAATGTGATATTTTATGTGTAGATGAATGTAGTACAGTCAGCAATCGGGACATGGTGAGAATTTTGGAAAAATCAAGTTTTCAGCTTTTACTCTTGGTGGGGGATGTATATCAAATTGAATCAATATTGTTTGGTAATTGGTTTAGTATTGCTCATTTTATTATGCCGAAAACTGCAGTAGTTGAACTAAATACTACATATCGTACGACTGATCATGGTTTGAAAGATGTTTGGGACCGAGTACGTCACATTACTGATGATAGATTGGAGTTCATTACTAGGAATGGATTTTCATCAGGATTGGACGATTCTATATTTCTTAAAAGTGCTGAGGATGAGATTGTACTTTGTTTGAATTATGATGGTCTATATGGAATAAATAATATAAATAGGTTTTTGCAGGGAAATAATTATAGTCCTTCTGTCAGAATTGGAGTGCAAACTTATAAGATAGGTGATCCTATTTTATTTAATGAATCAAATCGGTTCGCACCTCTTATTTATAATAATCTGAAGGGTAAAATTTTGAATATTGAAAAGGAGGAAGAATGCATTTATTTTACAATAGAAATATATATGGTTGTGAATGAATTGGATATATCAGGCTTAAATTTAGAGTTGTTAGATTCTGTGGCTGATAATACTTCCGTCATCCGTTTCAAAGTAGAACTTCAAACAGATGGAGATGAAGATGATGATGATTTGGATTCCATCGTTCCATTTCAAATAGCATATGCTGTTTCTATTCATAAAGCTCAGGGGTTGGAATATGATTCAGTCAAGGTGGTGATAACCAATGAAATTGAAGAAATGATAAGTCATAATATCTTTTATACAGCTATAACAAGAGCAAAGAAAAAATTGAAAATATATTGGAGTCCAGAAACGGAGAAGCGTGTTTTAGAAGATATGAAAGAACAGTTTAATGATAAAGATTACAGACTTTTCAGAGAGAAATTTAAATCTGAATTGAATTTGTAGTTTACTTTTAAGAAAATCAGATATATCGCGAGAAATATAGAGATTGATATTTGACTTTGTCGTAACAGCCCTTTGCAAGAGAAGTTTTTTGAAACAGGCAGCTACGGCAAAGTCTTTTATAATTTGCTTTAGTTTTGATGCTTACGTTCTTTGATTAGGTTGGTAAGTAAAAAAGAAGAAAACGTAAAAGCCTTTGAAATAAGATGATGTTTTTTATAATAAAATAAATGTTTCCTTTGTTCCCAACCATTAAGGACAAAGGAAACATCAGGTGAATACTTATTTTGCAGGATTGCCGTCTGCTGTCAACGGACTGACAGCATAATGCTGAAGTCACGGATAATGGGAGCTGCCGTACATTCTTCTACAATTAGACGGAATGACTTGGCTTCGACAGCAGGAAAGGCTTCGATGCGTTTGTGTCCTACGGAAGTAATGGAATACTACACCTATTTCGGCTTCGTGCCATTTTATCTGGTGGGGAGCAGGTATAGGTGTTGAATGGATGCTTCGTCTGCCGGATATCGTGTGGTCAAAAATGTTGGTCGATCCAGCGAAGAATGTTTTGTCTGGCTGTTTCCGGCTGAATAGCCTCTTCAATACTCATGCCTTCGGGGGTAATGCTGTCTACTCTTGCAAATCCGGCATTGAGAAGTTCCTGTCTGTCGCTTGCCTGTCCGGCGGTTAGCCATACCGGAACCTGATGCTTTCGTGCCCGTTGCAGAATGCGTTCGGGAAGTTTGCCCATAAGTGTCTGGCGGTCGGCGTGCCCTTCGCCGGTAATGACAAGGTCGGCATGTTTCAACAGTTCATCGAATTTTATGAGATCGAGCAGTAAGTCGGCTCCCGATTGTGCCGTAGCATTGAAATATTGCATGAAAGCGTAGCCTAAACCTCCGGCGGCTCCGGCACCGGGTTGCGTGGAAGTATCTTTTCCCATTAGGCGGGCGGAACTGTCGGCAAACTGTCGGGCGCGGCGGTCCAGTTCGTTTACCATCTGGGGAGTGGCTCCTTTTTGGGGAGCAAAGGTAAAGGCTGCTCCTTCTTTTCCATAAAGTGGATTGCGTACGTCGCTGGCTAAGGTAAACTGGCATCCGGCTGTTTGGCTGGTCAGTACATCGTTTATTGTTCCGTTAGGGGCGAGGATGTCGGTAAGTGCCTGAAGCATTCCTTTTCCGGCATCGCTGGTTCCGCTTCCTCCCAGTCCGATGATGAACTTTCTACAACCTTGTTGTATGGCGTGGGCTACGAGTTCGCCTACACCGTAGGTCGTGGCTATCAGTGGATTGCGTTCTTCGGCTTTCATCAATGTCAGTCCGCATGCCTTGGCTGTTTCGATAACGGCTGTTCCGTCGGGAGCAATACCATAGCTGGCAAGGATGGGACGCATCAGCGGATCGTGTACTTTGGTTTGGATGATTTGTCCGTGCAAGGCAGAGATAAAGGCTTCGAGCATGCCTTCACCACCGTCGGACATGGGGAGTGAATGGACTGTCACACCGCGGAAAGTCAGAACTTGTGCAAGGACTGCTTCTACTTCTTCTGATGTGAGGCAGCCTTTGAATGAATCGATGGCCAGAATGATTTGCATGGAACTATATTGTTAATAGTTTTTCTATTAGTGGAACGTAATATTGGTGTACCTCATCGGCTGTTGGAGTATGCCCGCCCGGGAAGTGCCAGGAGTGGGGATAGTATTTCAGAAAGAGTGGTTCGTAGTGGGCCAGATGGTCGTTCTCTCCAAAGATACCCCAGATGTGTTCGCGGTTCGCGGGCTGGTAGTGGTCCCATTGATGGAGCTGTACTTCGGCAAATTCATCAATCAGGGGCTGGTCGATGACGAAATGCTGGTTGCCGTTGGCACGAGGTGACTTGTATTCATGGGGCCCGATGCGTTCGGTCAGGAATTTGGTCATTTCGAAATATGGGTTTCCAAGCAGGGCGGGGAGTCCGTTTTCGGAAGCTATAATCTGGGCAAGAAAGGAACCGTTACTGTTTCCGACGAGTACATCGGGGGCTTCTTGTTGGCATAGTTGACGCAGGAATGAAAGTGCTTCTCGGGGATGCAAAGGCAAATCGGGAGTCAGAACTTGCGCTTTATTGCTGAGGCTTTCTTGCAATGCCTGGGCAGGTGTGCACGCACCGGAAGCGAAGAAGCCATGAAGGAAGATAACTTTTCGTTTCATTTTCAACAACCGCTTCCGTCGATGTTACAAGTTGCTCCTTCGCAGGCCGGGCGTGAATGTAGTCCGGCATCTTCGGGAGTTAATGTCACAGTACCGTCTTCCAGTACAAAACAGGGGATGCCGGCGGCTCCGCTTTTCTTTGCTTCGTCGAAAACGGGATGATGGTCGCGGAGTTTCAGGAATTCCTTGAGGTTTCTCACATGCTGGCCAATGTCGATAACTTCGTAGTTGCTGTCGCCTTTTATCTGTTCTTCTACGTAAGTGCAGTCGGGGCACGTGTGCATGCCGTATATCTTTATCATGATATTATATGGTTTAAAAAGTGATTTGTTACGCTGGCAAAGTTATATAAAAATCGGTTGTATGTATGAATGATTAATATTTTCTGTAAATTTGGTTGTTCCGAATAAGATTGTTTTTGATAAAACGTTGGTTGAATGAAAAAGACTGTAGCACTTATTGATAAATTTATTAGTCTGGCTAATGGTGAGGCTTTACCGGCAAGTAGTTTGAGAGGTGACTGGATTGAGCAGATGCTGGAAGATGGAGTTCTGATGGTTACTTCGCATGGCAGCCGGAAAACTTTACGTGCGATTGACGGACGTAGCTTTTGTGAGTACTTGTCGAATAAATGTAATATTCGGGATTTGGAGGAGTGTCGTCGGCTTTTGCTGTCGGATAATGTGGAAAGGGCTGTTCAGGTTGCTGTAACTGGTGATTCGAAATATAGGGAGAAACGTACTTTTTACGGTTTTCTGGTGAATAGTTATCAGCCTATACCAGCAACGGTAAACGGGTACCCCAAGACTATTTTGCCGTTGGAGGGGACTTTTGATTTTATCTACGATTATTGGAAATTTGCGATTCCGGAAGATGTGGTAGTAATAGGTATTGAGAATCCCGAAAACTTCAGGTATGTATCGGCCCAGAAAAAGCTTTTCGGTTCGGTTGTACCCGACGGGGGGAAGCAGCTTTTTGTGTCCCGCTATCCGCAGGAACAGAGTAAGGATTTGATTTGTTGGCTGCAAAGCATTCCTAACCGATATATTCATTTTGGCGATTTCGACTTGGCGGGCGTTCATATTTATCTTACATCGTTCTACAAATATTTAGGTGAGAGAGCTTCTTTCCTGATTCCGGCGGATTATGAATATCGGATAGCACATGGAAGCAGGGAAAGGTATAATCATCAACTTGAGAAATATGGGAAAATGCAGGTAACTGATCCACGCTTGGAAGAGCTGGTGGCTTGTATTCATCAGTATCATCGGGGGTATGATCAGGAGGGGTATATCGAAAGGATTTGAAGGTGATGGGAATAGATTGATTCCGGATGGTATTATACGATTATCGGTAGAAGCGCGAACGGATGTACATCTGTGTGGACGTATTTTGCATTTTTACAAGGGCAATATAACTGCAGGTAAGGTAGAACTACTATATTTGTATAGTATAAATTTGTATCATGATACCTCCTGCTATAGAACAATCAACGAAGGAAGAGCGTCGGGCGTATGTGCTCGAAGAGTGGAAATGCCTGCATAACTGTGAGCTGTGCGGTAAGTGTCACGTACTGAAAGGACAGGACGTGGAGGTTCTTTATGCGGATTACATAGAGGGATTGCGGAGCTATATGGATGTGACGATTGACATCCGGAACCGGAGTTATTGAGTTGATAAAGCTTGTCGGTTGCCGATGTTTCGTTAATTCCGAGATTCCGGAAAACAGACTTTTGCCGCATTCTTCAAACGGATAATCGGAAATCTTTTCGGAATCTCGGATAAAATGACGGGAAGGATACTTTACAGGAAGTTTTTTCAGAACTGAAAATGGATGGGTTTGGCAAAATCGGCTTTCTTCTCCAGTCCTTTTACGTTGCCTAAATTGGTCATCCAGCCGTCGATGTGCTTCAGGTAAAATACTTTGAACACGGGATTGGTGCGCATGTCTTTGTAAAGTTCGTGCACGATGGCACTCTTCTCGATAATGGCGTCGCGGATATCCTGACGTTCTTCGAAGACTGCTTCTGCCGAGAAACGGATCCAAGGTGTTTGTATTTCGTCCTTTTCCAGCTTGCATCCGCAAAGTTCGAGAGCGGGATTTGCCTGAAGCTCGGCATACACTTCTTTTTTTGCATTGGTACAGAACCAGAGCTTATCGTCTTCCAGTATCATGTATTGCATGGGGCGTACCTTGGGCTTGCCGTCGAGTCCGATGGTAGCCATAAACTGAATGCCGATGCGATCCAGGTAGCCGGCTACATCGCGCAGGGTAATTTCTTCGTTCATTATCGTTTCGTCTTTACTTGTGGGTTATTGCAAAAAAGGATCGATGGTTGACAACAGTTCAGCTTTCGGCATTGCACCGCTTGCTCTCCAAAGTACTTCTCCTCTGCGGAACAGCATGAGGGTGGGGACGGACTGAATCTGGTATTGTTGGGATAGTGCTGCATGCGTATCTACATCAATCTTGATAATACGGATACGGTCGCCCAGTATCTCTTTTACTTGTTGCAGGACGGGGTGCATCATTTTGCAGGGTTGGCACCAGGTCGCAAAGAAATCGACCAGCACGAGCTGATCGCCGGCAATTACGTCATAAAATGTTTCCATAGTTAATTTGTATTTTTGTTTATTATTGGTTGAGAAGTAAGCACGTTTCCGATCTTTTCGGTCTTGCTTGCCTTCGTAATATTGTTTTAGCAATGAAGTCCCATTTCGTAGGCTTCATTTAGTTTGGGGTTTCCGGTGATGGTACGTGGAGCAGTTACTCCGCCACAGAAAAGTGTACCCGCCAGACGGCTCTTCGGGAAACAATCAATCCAGCCTGTGAGGCCAGCTTCTGCTCGTTTGGGAACTTCCGGTTCTTCTTCGGCGGCAGTAGTTAGCATGTAGACGTCACGGAACTGATAATCCATGGTATACAACGCATTCATACGGTCGATGAGCACTTTCATCTGTCCGCTCATCTCGAAATAATAGATTGGAGTAGCCCATACGATGACATCCGCATGCAGCACTTTCTGCATGATGCTGTCGACGTCATCCTGAATAACACATTTGCCCAGTTTCTGGCAGGCTAAGCATCCACGACAAAAGTGTATATCTTTACCGATAAGTGAGATCTTTTCTACTTCGTGACCTGCCTGGAGAGCACCATTTATAAATTGATCAGCGAGCATGTCGCTGTTTGAGCCAGTGCGTAGACTGGTTGAAATAACAATCACTTTTTTCATGTTACTTTGTCTTTATTAGCTTTTGTAGACCAGCTCAAAGTTATAGGTTTCTTTCCAGTTTTCCGCATGTATTGTCTGAAAAAAATAGGTGTCCGGAATGTCTGAATGCAGGTCTTTCAGATTCTATTTTGTTTCTTGTCCGACTGTTTCCTGAAAATTTGTGCTGCGATGCTGCCCGAAAAGTTGTGCCATACGGAAAACATGGCTCCGGGAACGGCCGCCATAGGGAACATGGCAAAATGGGTAGTAGCCAGCGAAGTGGCCAGTCCGGAGTTCTGCATGCCTACTTCGATGGCAATGGCCGACCGTTTGGACGGCTCGCTTCCGGTAAGGGCAGTAAGTCCATAGCCTAAGGCCAGTCCGAGTACGTTATGCAGGATGACCGCTACGGCTACTATCAGGCTGCATGTAAGAATACTGGTAGAGTTGTGGGCAACGATGATGCCGATGATGAATGCGATGGATAGTGTGGAAATCATTGGTAACAGCGGTACGATTCGTCGGGTGGTTTGTCCAAAATAATGGTTCGCGGCAAATCCCAGTACGATGGGAACGATTACCACTTGTACGATACTTAAAAACATGCCGGCAATGTCTACGTCGACCGATTCGCCGGCCAGCAGCCACACGAGGGCAGGCGTGACGACGGGAGCCAGCAGGGTGGAAACGCCGGTCATTGCTACGCTCAGAGGAACATCGCCTTTGGCCAGGTAACAGATGACATTGCTTGCCGTACCTCCCGGACAGCATCCCACAAGGATTACTCCGAGAGCAAGTTCTTCGGGCAGGGCCAGCAGCTTGCTGAGCAGCCACGCCAGGGAAGGCATAATGAGAAACTGTGCCAGTTCGCCGATGAGGATGTCTTTAGGATGTTGCAGAACGGGCTTGAAGTCGGACGGGCGAAGTGTCAGTCCCATGCCGAACATTACCACGCCAAGCATCGGCGTGATGGCTGAAGTTCCTATCCAGGCAAACGAGGAAGGGAGAAAGAGTGCCACGACAGTCACCAGTACCACGATAAGAGTGATGTGTGCTGCAATCCATGCAGATAAGGTGAAGATTTTATTTTTCATTGCTCTCTATTCTAATTTTTTTGTCTTTCCAGTTTTTGTAATCTTCGGTGAAACGTTTTTTCTTCAGGAACAGACGAAGGGGGACGACGAATCATCTGGATTTTCTCTGCAAAAGTACGAAAACCTCGGATAACCGCAAGTCGAAAAATGGGTTTCAATAAGGAGGATTAGTTACGGTAAGAAATTTATGATGTTGAATTGCTCCTTAGTGTGAATGATAAGTAGTTTGTATGATTCGGATTTATTCAAAGTAGGTTTTCTTTTCACAATATAAATTCTTTGTAAAAATAATCTGCTATACGATAGATCTCTGTAATTTTGTCCCTTGGTAAATAGTGATTGTCCTTGCTCTTGAACTTTCTATAACATTGAAGTCTGGAAGGGAAAAGTTAGTTTCGTTTTGATGAATTATCTAAATAAAAATCATATGAATAAAATTTATTTCAACAAAGAGAAAAACATCCGTTTATGGTATATAGTTACCCTTTTACTATGTGTGCTGTTTTCGGGATGTGACAAGATGGAGGCACAGGAGTATATTCCTCAGGCACCTGACTATTCTGATTCAACTTTCTGGTATACAGAAGAAAATGATAAGACGGGAAAAAATGCCGACGTGTTTTATATTGTATCTACTTGGGAAAAAGATTGGAAGGACGAGAATGGAACAATAGTTCATTATGCGGATGTTTATAAAAAGAAACACCGTGATGATATGACAAAAGAGATTTCGGCTATAGCTGCTTATATGGGTAAGGATAATAATTTTTATTCTCCTTTTTATCGGCATATATGGGGCATAGAACGAAGCGGTTTTTTCAATGGTCGGGAAAAATGGGCGAAAGGTTTTGAAAACCAAAGGGTTTAGGCATGATCGGGAAAATGGGCTGAATATTTCGAAGCGGTTTTTCTCTTTACATGGCTTACATCTGCTTTACGTTTGAGGGGCTTTTCTTCGGATATTCGGGGGATTGCTTTACATCGGGCTTGCAGATGGGGCTAAAACGGCCTGGAAGGGTTTTATTTTCGGCTGTGTGGCCGTTTTATGGCTGGGTTGATGGATTTTGTTATATGATGGTGTGAACGGCTGTGTGGCCGTTTTTTTGTGCCTATTTTTAAAGATGTTGCCTTAAAATTCTTCCAAATAAGTATTATTTGGTATATTTGCAGCATAATAGAAACGAATATGGCAAAAGTGATTCATGTGCATTTGCTGCATAAAATAGACGGGACGAAGCAGAAAGATTGGTATTTCAGCAGTATATCGGCTGTTTATACGGTTCTGACGGCAGATCAGGTGGGGGCAACCAAGAATTACCTGCTTCATGCCGGGCTGTCTGGTAACGGCACAATATGCACGAAAAAGGCTATAATTAAGCAATCTACGCTCATCTCGGGTGGTAGTAAGGGAATGGTTAGAACGATATAATAGCGCCGTTAGAAAGGCTTGTAGGCGTTATTTCTTTGAATGCTGATTGGGGAGCTTATGGCTCCCTTTTTTTATGCCCCTACGGTTGGTTTTATTTGGTTAGGGGTTACTATTGGGGTTACTGTTAGGGGTTACTACTTCTTTAAGTTAGGGGTTACTTTAGGGGTTACTTTTTCAGTTCTCAGAGGGTACGCCCGAAATAGGAAACTATGTTATAAATGAAAGCAAGTGCCGTTTTTCTCTGTTTTCAGAGAGGAAAAACGACACTTGTTTGTGTGATATACCTTATTATAATAAAATAAATCCTTTGATTTACAGTGTATTTACGAGTTTGCTTCAGGTAAATTCCTTCAAAAGTGTGTGCGTGCGTCCTTTTTTAGCCTTCTGTAGGAGGCATGCGTGTACCACTTAGAAGAACTTGCTGATACTTCCGATTACTTCAAAGACATTGATGATGCGTGATTTGTCGAATTCCTGTTCATCGTAGTCATTGGTGTTGATGGGGATGAAGCGCAGCTTGTCCGGATCCGGCGACCTGCGGAGGATTTTAATGGTGCGGATGGTATCCAACACCACTGCATAGATTTCGCCATATTGGATGTCGTTGAGTGTGCATTGGTGCAGGGCAATGATGTCGCCATGGTTTATTTTGGGTTCCATGGAGTGCCCGGTGACATTGCACCAAAGGCTGGTTTTTTCGAATCCCCTTATTACAATGTTGGTGGCAGGTATGTTTACCTGTGAATTAAACACTTCATCAAAGCCCCCGATAAAGTCCACATCGTAGTATGGTGTACCGATGGATGGGTTCATAGATGTGGTAGGCAGAGTCGAAGAATTTGCTTCGTCTATTGTTTTAATGCCGTTCAAATCATCTTTCAACATGCTTCCTGCACCAGTAAGTAACCAATCGGCAGATAATTCCGGATAGGCTAATAGAATTTTTTCAATATTCATTGAGCTCATGCCTTTGCCAGACACCTTTGCTTTCCCAATAAGTCCAACAGAAAGACCGGCATTAACAGTCATTTGATTGTCATTTATGCCCTTTTTCTCCATGAAATATTGAAGTCTTTCTATAAAATTCATATCCTTATATTGATTTTCTTCCATATTTAGTTTGATGTATTGAAATAATTCTATATATTTGCAGCGTGTTTAAGATGTAAACAGCGCGCCAAATATACAAAAAAGGCGTGTGATTAGCGAATTTTAAGGATTAAAGAAAATGAAAGCAAAAGTAATTATAGCTCAAGCAACAGCCGAGACCGCCGAAGCTCTTTACGGACTGGTCAAGAAGATGGTAGATACAACAGCAATCAAGGCTTATCCCAGTGTAGATTATCAGGCAGTTTTCTTTTCAGCTGATAGATACGACTTAGACTTTGTAAAAAGAGTATTGGCGGATAAGTGCTTTTCTTTCAAAATTGAAGATGCAGAATAATACAATAAAATAAGTGAGTTTATGACACAGCAAGAATTTATGGAACGGACGGGGATAACCCCTACAGCAGAGGATTTTGATTACATCCATGCGGTTTATCTGAACACTTCGATGAACAAGGATGAGTTCTGCAAAGATTTCAAGAAACATGGGGACAGCCGGATTATCCGCGATGTTCATGTGCGAGTGCTGAACTATGAAATGAAATGTGAACGTCAAAAGGAAGTTATCGACAACCTGACCGATTTTCTGATTGGCAAGGCACATGCGTATGACGATACCGATTTCCGCAAAGAAGCGGTAGGGCTGGTCGGTGAGATGGAAGTGGTGAAACGGACCATTGAATTGGGGCTTCCGCTTTGGGATGAAGACAGGATGGTTGTCCTTTCGATGATAGAAGAACAAGGCAAATAGATTGCCGGATAACTGGCAGCCCGGAAAGACGGGCAGGGGCGGCAGGCACGGCCGGAGAGTTGGTAAATCGAAATAAGAAAGCGTAGAAAGCCGTCGGGGTTCGATTCCCCGCGCCCCACGATATAAACTTTTAAAATTTAGAGTTATGGCAAAGAATTTCAATCCGAGAACAGCAGAGAGTCTGTTCAAACAGAAGTTGCGCACGATGATAGGCAGTACGGCACATACGCAGAATATTGCCGACCAGGCGATGGAGCTGGCTGGACAATTCATGACGGAGGATGAGATAAGCAACTCGGATGCCTACCGGGTGATAGAGAATGTGAGCTGTGTGTGTGAGGAAGCGATGCAGGTGCTGGTCGAAGAACTGCAGAAAGGGACACGCCTTCATGAAATACTGACGGGTGATTAGGAAATAGCGGAAGCCGTTGAAAACCTTTGAACGAACGATAACGATTAAAAAGTATGACGATATGAGAAAGCAGATTTTGACAGATAACGAGACCAAGACCTTCTTGATGAAGACATTCGGATGCAGCCGTCAGGCTGTGTGGCAAGCACTGAATTTTGTCCGTGACAGCGATCAGGCGCGCCGGATACGCACTCTTGCCCTGAAGCGAGGCGGCAAACTGACTGACGGGAACTTCATCCCGAACTGCGAAACCACCTTCGAGGAGTGCGAGAAGACCATGACCTGCACTTTCGGTCCCCGTGTAAAACTCGTGGTCCACAGAAAGACCAATGATGTGGATGTGTACGTGGACGGAAAACGGACTGAAACCTACCAATGTGAATTTGTATCGGATTTCATGCAGCTGCAGCACGAGACCCAACAGATGGCATCTGCCTTATAAATAGAAATGAAATGGAGTATTATGGAAAGATATTGTGCATATCCTACAATGACCTGACTTACGATGACCGACCGGTGATGGTGAACGGAAAGGCAGACTACAGCAGAAGCCGCACGCTGAAAGGAGTTCATCCTTCCACTCTTTCCGAAGAAGAACTTGCTCCCATCATGTCGATACCCAATTACAAGAAGTTAGCGGCAAAGGAGAAAATCAATGTAGTTCGATCCGGAAGAGGTCTGGGAGGTTACGTTTTGGTAGAAATAGCCACCATGCCCCTACGGTTTCAGGAAAGGATAAAACTAAAATACGGAGATATGAAAGAAGACGTAATAAGAAACTGGCTCGGCAG
Source organism: Phocaeicola sp. HCN-6420 (assembly GCF_037890145.1). Lineage (NCBI taxonomy): Bacteria > Pseudomonadati > Bacteroidota > Bacteroidia > Bacteroidales > Bacteroidaceae > Phocaeicola > Phocaeicola sp. HCN-6420. The sequence goes on along the minus strand of NZ_JBBKBJ010000016.1, from coordinate 25,036 downwards.
CCATTACCACATCGATGCGAAAGCCCGGGAATTTTACACCCGGTTCCGTTTTGACAACGGAGATACACTGCCACCGGAACACATCCAAGAATATACGGTAAACGCTTCGGTAATTGAGGCAGTGATGCGTGCCATGGAGGATGCCACGTTTATGCGAAAGGCCATGAAGGCCGGGCCGGTGAACTGGGGCGAACTGGCAGGAGCCATCAGTTACTACCAAGCAGAGTTCGGACATACCTTGCCTGTCAGTTCCAACCGCTTCAAGAAGCGTGTGAATGACTTCAAGGCCAACGGCTATGAAAGCCTTATCAGCCGCAAGTTCATGAACCAGAACCGCCGGAAAGTGACCTATGACATTGAACGCCTGCTGCTGAGCATCGATGCCCAACCGGAGCAGCCCTTCAATACCACCGTGTGGGAACAGTACAATCTATTTGTGCAAGGAGAACTGGAGCTATATGACCCCGAAACCGGCGAGGTGTTGAATCCGGCAGACTTTACCGACAAGGATGGAAATCCGCTGGTATTGAGCCCGGCCACAGTAGCCAACTACCTGAACAACCCCAAGAACAAGGCCCTTCGCGGTAAGCTGCACATGAGCCAATGGGATTTCAACAATGCCTACCGTCCTTATCATCTGCGCAGCATCGGTGAATATTCCTTGAGTAAGGTTTCTCTTGACGACCGCGACCTGCCGCGCCCAATGAAGGATGGCAACCGAGTGAAAGCCTATTATGCCTACGATGTGGTGAGCGGTGCTGTGGTGGGATATGCCTACAACCGGTACAAGACTACCGAGTTATTTTTAGACTGCATGCGAAACATGTTCCAGACCCTGGACCGGAACGGCATGTATATCCCCGCCGAGTTAGAAGTGGAACACCACCTGGTAAGCGACTTTGCCGACGGATTGATGCAAGCCGGTACCGTCTTCCCCCTGATCCGCTGGTGTAACCCCGGGAACTCGCGTGAAAAACGTGCCGAGCACAAGAACCGCGAAAAGAAATACGGTGTGGAGAAACGCACGCAGGTAGGTATCGGCCGATGGTATGCCAAGCTGGAGGCCAACCGCCCGAAGGAAGAAAAGGTGTATGACGAAAAGAACAACACCTACAAGGTGAAGACCTATAGTTATGAAGAATTGGTAGCCGATGATATACGCGCCATTGAGACCTTCAACGCACAGCCTCACCCCAACCAAAAGCGCTATCCGGGCATGAGCCGTTGGGATGTGCTTTGCGCCCATCAGAACCCGAACCTTGCACCTTGGGACAAGGCCGTTCTTTACCGGTTCATCGGACAGCACACCGAAACAACCATCCGGCAGAACACCTACTGCACGGTGATGTACAACCAATACGGACTGCCCAGCCCGGAAATCATCGAAAAGCTGGAGCCGAGGAACTACAAGGTAGATGCCTATTATCTGCCCGATGCCGACGGAACCATCAACGAGGTATATATCTACCAGAACGGACGATATATCGCCACCTGCAAGCCCGTAGCCCGTTACAATGAGAATACAGCCGAGCAGACCGAGTACGACAAGGCAGCCTATACCGAACAGTCCAAGTATGTAGCTCAATTCGACAAGATGATGAAGGACGGCAAGATCAAGCGTGTGGGCATCCTTGCCAAAGAGGAAGCAAAGCTGATAACAGAGGTACAGGCGGAAGCCGTTCCCCTTCCTGCACAAGCCGAGGAAGAAGATTACTCAGCCTATATGGACATCAGTGCCTTCGAGCATGATGCAGTAGCCAAGATATAATTAACGACGTTAGAACGAATTTAAAACAGCATTCAAATGGAAATAACAAATGAAGTAAAGCAACGTATTGTGGCAGCGATAGCCGCCGACCGTGAAAATTATCCCAGTGACAACCGCCATGCCACGGCACTGGGCATAGCCCCCAGCGTTTACAATGCCATCAAGCGGGGCAATTATGAAAAGCAGGTCAGTGATGCCAACTGGGTAGGTATAGCCCGAAGATTAGGCGTGCAACTGCGTACAGAAATACCTTGGCTGGCAGCACAGACCCCGACCTACGTGTTTGTGAGCAAGCAGCTGGAAGTGTGCCAGGGAAGCGGGCTGAGTGCCATCCTGTGCGATATGCCCAATATCGGCAAGACCTTTACAGCGAAAGCTTACGTGAAGCAGCACAAGCACGCCGTATATGTGGACTGCAGCCAGGTGAAGACCAAACTGAAGCTGATACGCTACATTGCCAAGGAATTCGGTGTGACCAGCAACGGACGCTATAGCGACGTGTATGAGGATCTGGTGGCCTACCTGCGCACGATTGATACGCCCCTGGTTATCCTGGATGAAGCCGGGGACCTGCAGTATGAAGCCTTCCTGGAGTTAAAGGCGCTTTGGAACGCTACGGAACGCTGCTGTGCCTGGTATATGATGGGTGCCGACGGATTAAAGGAGAAGATCAACCGCGCCATCGAAGGCAAGAAGGTGGGCTATACCGAAATGTTGAGCCGCTACGGTGACTCCTACAGCAAGGTGACCCCGGACGATGCGCAGGAACGCGAAAAGTTTCTGAAGGCACAGGCTGCCATCGTCGCAAAAATCAATGCCCCGGACGGTGCCGACATTGCCAAGATTGTTCATAGCACCGGAGGCGGCTTGCGGCGCGTATATACCGAAATCGAAAAATTAAGGAGGATGCAGGCATGATAAGCAAGATAGAAATGCAAGCGATGGATGCTGTTATCGGTATCCATCGCGAGATGAGAAAAGCGAATGAGATAGACTGGGAACAGCGCAGATATGAAATTGCCAAAAGCATGCTTCCGGTAGTAAGAAGCAATTCATCAGGTATAATGTCTATAAAACAAGTTGCCAGACTTGCTGTGGACTATGCTGATGCTCTTATTGAAGAATTGAAAGGAGGTAACCGTGAAACTGAAGAGAGCCTACAGTCCCGGTGAGGTGCTGAACATGAAGATTCCCCGGTTCGAGTTTTCCGGGGACTGGCAAACCTCGATAGGCAACCCGGCCAAGAGCGGCGTGTGGATTATTTGGGGAGCCAGCGGAAACGGTAAGAGCAGCTTTGTGATGCAGTTGGCCAAGTACCTGTGTAGCTTCGGACGCGTAATTTATGACAGTTTGGAAGAAAGTACCGGTTTGTCGTTCCAGATGAGCCTGAAACGGCACAAGATGGGTGAAGTGAAAAAGAAGCTGATTATCCTTGACCGGGAACCGATGGAGCAATTGGAGGAACGGTTACGGCGCAGAGGCAGTCCCGGAATCGTGATTATCGACAGCTTCCAATACAGCGGCTTGAACTACAAAACCTACAAGGAGTTCAAGGAACGTCATCCCAAGAAACTGTTTATCTTCATCAGCCATGCCGAGGGGCTTCGTCCGGCAGGTAGAAGCGCCCGCAAGGTGGAATATGATGCCGATGTGAAAATCATGGTAAGCTGTTTCAAAGCCTGGTGCAAAAGCCGCTTTATGGAGCGGCCCGGTGAGCCCTACGTGATATGGGAAGAAGGTGCTGCCAAAACATTGAAGGACGATAATATGGAGGATTATTTGAATGATGGAATGGGAGAATAAGCTGTACCAGATACTCCTGAAAGAACAGGAAGCGGAGGCCGTGGTGGACGATTGGGTAGAACGTAACATACAAAGCGACCTCCGTCTGCGCAGGGCCAAGACAAAGGGACACGTAGTGATAGAAACCAGGGATGTGATGTTTGCTCGGAATATTCAGGTATGGCATCCGTCCTGCCAAATAAACATTAAAGATTTGAAGTGATGGAAAGGAAAGAAGAAAAGAAAGTGTGCTGCATCTGCGGCAAAGAGTATGAGGGCTACGGATACAATCCGTTCCCGGTGAAAGAAGAAGGCTGCTGCTGCCAATCGTGCAACTACAGTGTGGTGGTTCCGGAACGGTGGGAACGACACAAGGCTTTTCAACGTGGTGAAGCGACCGGTGCCGGGAAAGTGTACATCAGCGGAGCCATCGCGCACTATGATATGAATGAGCGCAAGGAAGCCTTCAGCCGTGCCGAGGAGAAACTGATGGCACAAGGCTATGATCCTGTAAACCCTTTCAGGAACGGATTGCCGGATGAAGCTCATTGGAGAGCCCACATGCGGGCCGACATTGCCCTGTTGCTGGCTTGTGACTATATCTACATGCTGAAGGACTGGGAACTGAGCAAGGGAGCCAAACTGGAGCTTGACGTAGCCAGTTCGTGTGGCATTAAAGTATTGTTTGAATAACCTTTTAATAGTGAATGTATGGAAGAAAAACAGAAAGTTCAGGTCGTATTTGAATTTGACCGTTCCGAGTATGACGCGTATCTCTTTTTGATGAATCAAAAGAAGACGAAAGAGGTAGAGCAAATATGGAACACCATGAGCGGTGAGCCTGTGGTTGCGGATATTGATTTGTTTGAAGAGGACAGCCAGTCTGTAAAACTTATGATGATAAGTTTGGCAATTCTTTCAGTGGAGAAAAAAGTGAAAGGATGATATGGCACAGGAAGTAACCAATTTCGCCCGGTTCTATGCATTGTTCAACAAACTGCCTTATCAGGGCGATCGGGAGGAATTCAAAAAACAAATCGTGCTGCAGTACACGTGGAACCGGACAGACAGTCTGAAGGAAATGACGGCCAAGGAGTATGAAGTTTGTTGTACTGCTCTGGAGAAACTGAGCGGACAAGACGAATGGCGGCAGAAACTTCGCGAGGAACTGCGACGGAAACGCAGCGTCTGCCTGAAGCTGATGCAACAGTTGGGTATAGACACCACCGACTGGAACCGGGTGAACGAATTCTGCAACAACCCCCGGATAGCCGGCAAGCCCTTTGTTCAGGTTAGTACAGCCGAGCTGGAACAACTGGCCATCAAACTGCGGGCTATCCAACGAAAAGGAGGTTTAACCGATAAATAGAGCAATATGGATAAAAAAGCACATGAAGCGCTTGAGCGCATAAGAAAAGACGTGACCCTTACGACATCCGATATGGAGAACCAGGATGCAGCGGAGTTTTTCAACGAACTGGCCGACTGGGCGTATGCCAATGGGGAGGCCATGCTGATAGACGATGAACCGGAAAAGCAGGATGATTATGAGGATAGATGACCAAGACAAGCTGATAAAAGCGGGGTTCTGTATAATACGAAAGGATGATTATCCAGGCCCGAGGATAAAGATGTGTACCGGCATAAACGGTGGCTGGAAGACATACAAGAAGTTTGAAACCAAAGCAGAAAGAGACAGGACATTCGCTTTGCTGCTGAAGGATGACAAAGTAATAGCTGATTAACAACTAAAATGATTTAAAATGGAAAAGAACAATCAAAGTGTGGACATCAAGTCCCTGAGTAAAGAACAGCGAGCAGCCCTCATGGCCCAGCTGCAGCAAGAAGAGAAAGAAGACCGCATCGCCCGTCGTGAAACTTACGAGGCATTACGCGGTGAGTTTATGCACGAAGTAAAGACCAACGTTCTTGAGATGGTGAATGCCGTGACCGGGTTCCGCGGATGGCTGGAAAAAGAAGCCGATGCCTTTACCAAGGTGATGAAGGAATACGGCCAGGTGAAAAGCGACGAACAGCGCAGCTATACCATTACGGACGGAGACTTCCGTCTGGAAGTGAAAAGCAACAAGGTGAAAGGCTTCGATGAACGAGCCGACATGGCAGCCGACCGTCTGATTGACTATTTGAAGCGCTACATGCAGAACAGCGAGAAAGGTTCTGATGATCCGATGTATCAGATGGCCATGACCCTGCTGGAGCGCAACAAGATGGGCGACCTGGACTACAAGAGCATTTCAAAGCTGTATGAACTGGAAGATAAGTTCGATGAAGAGTATGCAGACATCATGCGCCTGTTCAAGGAAGCTAATGTAGTGCAGCGCAATGCCACCAACTACTACTTCAGCCGCCGCAACCCTGAAAACGGCGTATGGACCCGCATTGAACCCAGTTTCTGCCGTTTGTAGCCGAAACCCGTTAACCCTATAAACAGAAAGCGCCGCAGTTGTTATAATTGCGGCGCTTTTGTTCTTAAAATAGATGGAAATCAGTTATTTTTGTAAGAGAAATAAAATGTATGGGCAAAGGACGGGATAAAGAACTGATCAAGCTGCGTGACGAGGCACTATGCCGTCGTTACTACTATTGGACAGAAATACAGCGGTTGCGGTTCGACGATGCTTTAAAAGTGTTGTCGGAGCGCGAATTCTTTATATCCGAGGAACGTATCATGACCATCATCCGCCGGAAATCACGTGAGGGAACAGACTACAATCTGAAGCCTGTTCCCAAGGTGAAAGCCCCCCGTCTGACTGCCGCCCAGCTGGAACTATTCCCCATAAGATGACGGCATGGCCGATTCATCGTGCAGTGTGAATGAGAACGTCATTTCATAGACCTTGATGTAATGCGGCATGGCATACGAACGGCTTTTCTCGCGTACCAGCGGCGAAGCGTTGTCCGTGCATTGCAGACACTGCAGCGACTTGTATAATTTCTTGGCCAGCTGCTGCCTTTCCCTCACCTTGTCATACGTGCCGGATGCGTAGCTTGTATCGTCGTAACAATCGATGGCCAGCCGGACGGTCAGTGCGGATTCGCTTTTCTGTGCCCCGTATCCGAGGTCGTGCCAGTCGGAGTTTGTATTTCCGATTAATACACAAGGGAAAGTGACCGGGTACTGGTCTTCTTCTGCTCCCATTTCCAATTGTCCGTAGTCCTCGTCGATGAGAGAGAGTTCCGGCATTTCCTGTGCAATCTGTTCCATGATTGCGATAAAAATTTCGTCCATATCGTTATTGGTTTAAAATGTTGGTAATTTCCTGGTCCACCTTTTCCCGGATACGCCGGTTCAATTCTTCGCTTTCGCCCATGAACTGGCGCTGCGGGATGCGGATGTGCAGTTTCTTTTTTTGGGTAAGCGCCATGTTCCTCCAGAACTGTGCCTGCGGATTCAGTTCCTTCGGCTTGGAACGTCGTTTGACGCGTTTCTTTTGCCCTGTGCCGGTTTTTTTTCTTTTTCCCGAAGCCTTGTAGAACTTGGCCCATGCAAAGCGCCTCATGCGGTCTGTGACGGTGACATCGATTTCCCCGCCCCAGTTGTTGATGGGTGCATAGACCACCTCGTTGAATACCCTTACCCGGTAGTCTGCAGGTGTATATCCGACCGATTTGAACAGATGTTTCCTGCCGGAGAGCAGCGTTCCATAATTGCTGGCGGCATCGGAACCTCCCGAGGACAGCCGTTTGGCTTTGGGCCAAGGGTGAAGACCGCCATTGACAAATCCACCCTGCCGGAAGTTATCCTGAAAATGGTCTTTGGCCATTCGTCCTACCATGACTGGCATTTTGCGGCGCATCATACTGTCCATCCTGTCACGTTTCCGCTTTATCATTTCCGTAAAATCTTTTATGTCCATAATCATCAGTAATTCAAGAATAATTTATAACTTTGCAACCGAGGCTTCCAATATGCCTTTTATGCGTTATGAATATACCGGAACAAGTAAAGAACGAGGCCCGTGTACTTATTGAGCAATACGGTGACACCTTCGAATACCTTGGTATTTATGAAGGCCAGGAAGCCTATGTGTTCAAGTTTCCGGGGGACTCCTGTACCGGTTATCCTTTCGTCTATCTGTATGACGGTAAAGACGCAACCGAAATAACCGGTCCGTTATCCCTTGACGTTATCGATTCATGTATCGAAAATATCGAGGAAGGAGACATCGAATAGCTTATTGTCAATTCTCAGGACTCCCCTGCAGTTGTGGGAAGTCGCAGCTCCTATTTCACATAAATATTTTACGTCTTTCCATTCCATTCCTGAACCGGCAGAATTATCGCTTTGGGGTTCGATATACCTTAGTTCACCATCCGCAAACCGTTGCAGGATTGTAGCATGACCTCCTCCACTTTTCCAGCCGATGCACAATTCATACACGCCTTCTTCCTTACATACCTCATTGAAATACTCCATGTACCTTTTAGGGGTCATTTTCAGGTATCCTTTGTGCGCAAGCCAGCTGTTTATACTTATATGTTGCGCCGGAGTACCGTCGGTGTTTTTCCAGACTTCAAAAGCACGTCCATTACTCAGATATTCAAGTTTAGACCCTGCGACATTGCCTTTGGCGGTAATATCCCATCCACGTAATCGTAAAGCGTATGCCGGTGCGCAAGTCTGGCAGTTGATACTGTATGGAGTATCCCGTTTTTTATCGTAATCGCTGTTCTTCCGGTATCTGTTTCCCCTTTTATCGCGGTATATTCCTTTGGAATCCCAAATATACTCTTCCACATGTTTGGGATTTGCATTCTGTTTGTCCGCCTTATCCACATCCATAGGTTTTCCTTTTTTGATTTTAAGAGCCTTTTCCATTTCGAGGTTGTTCCGGGCAATGGCCATTTTTTCCTCCCCGGTAAGGTAGTCCGGCATTTCCGCAATCATCTCGTCAATACGGGCCATAAGTTTATCCACCGCTTTTTGGGCACCCTTGTGGGCTTCTGCCTGATATGGATGATTGTCGGAAAACAGTTTGCCGTCCGTTCCCGGATTGTTATCCAGTCCGGGCTGGGGCTTGTTCTTGTCGTCTTCGTCCGGAAGTGGTGTCGGCTCCTCGTCGGTGGCAGTGAGGTCGCACTTGCAGTTCCACCGGTCGCCCGGTCGGTGGATGTTCCAGAACGTGTCATCAATCGGCCGGATGGTATTCCAGAACGGGCGGTGGTCAGCCCCCGGATGAATGGAGGTGGACGGTAGCCATTTGAGGTTGGGCAGAATATCGCGTTCGCGCAGGAACTGTTGCCAGTCAGCCGCCTGATGCGCCCGGATGACCGCCGTATCATACTCCGTCCGCAGCCAGTGACGAACCTGATGGGAAGCAATGGGCAAGACTTCCTGTACCCATTTGTCGAACGGTTTTAAAATGCCGTTTGAATCCAATAAAAGTCGTGCCATGTCATTCTGCATACGATGTACCTTGAATGCCGAGAATACGGCATTGTTCCGGAGTATGGCATTTCTGAAATCCTCGTCCGGAGTAATGGCCTTGGATTTGCTGAACCCTTCCTTTGCCGCCTTGTCCATCTTTGCCCATATTTCATTGAACAGGTTGATTTCGATTTCGGTTGCCGGATGAAAGTCCCTGCTGTATATGTTCAGCAAGGCACGCCGCAGCACCTCTTCGGAGAAGTCAAACTCCATGGAGATGCTGCCATTATCAGCCGCATACAGTCTGTCGACTACCAGTCTAAAGCTGCCCCGTCTGCCGGGGCTTTCACGAAAAAACCTTTGAGCCAGTTCCGGAAGTTTCTTTTCTGTTTCGGTGTCGGTTCATCATCCCGTCCCTTATTCGCTGGCTCCGGCTCCTTCTTCGGGCTTGGAATCTGGTCGGCTTGTTCAGCCGTCTTTTGTTCCGCCTTCAGCTGCTCGTAATTGGCCGGTTTGTCGATACCGAATTCCTCATAGAGATAGTCGTCGTCGATGGGGATGTTGAAGTTCTTCTTCAGCTGCGTGAGGATGGATATTTTGGTACCGGCATCCGTTTCCTTCGGTTCGGGGAAACAGAACGTACCCCCTTCGGTGTTGATGCCCATGCGCAGCAGAATGTCCGTCATGTCGTAATTCAGCACGTTGAGCACGTACTTCCGGTCGGCCTCCAGTACCTTGTCCTCTACTTTCTTATGAACCGTACCCAAAGCCTGCGTGCCTTTTTCGGACGATTCGGTGGTCAGCGTATTGCCCAGTATCAGTTTGGAAATTTCGTTGTTGCACCGCTCGCAGAGGCGTTCATAGACATCGGCAGACCCTGTTTTGTTTCCGGCTTCCGTGAGTTTGAGTTCCGTGTCCTTGGCATGGAAGAACTGCGCCAGACTTCCGGCATTGGCCGCATCCTCCATGGCCCGCTGGCGTGACTCGTCGTCGTCGGAATCATAGATATATTCCTGGATAGGCATGCCGAATACCTCGGAGAACTGTGCCCAGTCGCCCGTAGTGTTACGTTTGTAGATGACCCAAGGTGCAGCCTTGGCCAACAGCCCCAAATCGGACGGTGAACCCACAAACAGCAGGTCGGTATATTCATTCCAGGAATGGCCGGTAATGTCCGTCTGGTGGCGCAGGATGAGTTCCCTGACCGGATCCACATGCTTGCGTGGTACCAGGTCATAATCCACCCACTCCTGCAGCTTGTAGAACTGGCAGAGCGAGAAGCCCCAGAATTTCGCATCAAGGATGTCACCCACCAGCCGGTTGAACCAGGGCGACTGTATCTGTTCGTTGATTTTATCGTCGGGCTTCCCGTCCACCCGGAATTCCATGTTGGAGCACAGCACGGCATTCTTTCGCTTTTCGAGCACACAGGAAAGGTGGGTATCCATCAGAATGTCCTCGTAGAGGTCATAAAGTTTGTAACGTCGCGAGAAATCGACATTCTCGGCCACCCTTACGGCTGCCATGTAGTCGGAAATGTCCAGCCCGAAGCGTTTGGGCTGTGTGAGCACAATCACATTCGGTCTCTTTTGTCCCGGCAACGTGAAGTTTCCCCCTACGGTGATGATGCCGGCTTTGTTGTTTTTTCTGTTTTTCTTTTTCATGATGCTTGCTTTTTACCAGTGGTTCGTTCGTTTGCGGTTGCTTTGAATGCGGAAATCCGACCTGCCCGCCCTTTGTTCCTCGGGCAGCAGCGGAGCCCCTTCGATTGAAATGTCCTCGTCGGCCACCGCCTTCATCCATTCCACCGCCCGTTCGTAACGATCCTTGCGTACCTGGGAAAGTTTCTGCGGGTTGTGGATGCAGAAGATGTGATAGACCGCCATGTCGATGACCATCATCAGCACGAGCTGGTTACGGTTCTCGCCGGTGGCTGCAAAAATCTTGTTGCAGTCGTAGCGTTTGCCCAGATAACACCGCATTTCGGCAATGGCCCTGTCCTCGCAAACCTCAATGACCGTTTCGTCTTCGCGAACCAGTGCGTCGAGGATGTCTCGGTGGATGCTCGCATCGTAATCGGTAAGTTCAACAAATTTGCTCATAGTCCTATTGTTTTAGAGTTGTCATAATCTTTTCTTATTCCGTTTTCTTACATCCTTCCGTGATCGGAATACGGGCGGTTCAATGCGCCTGATCAGTTCGTCAATGATACGGTTCGCCCCTTCGACCGCATCCGGTCCGTCGGCCGGATAGCGCATGGTCAGGGTGAACAACTTGAATTGATCCTCCAGTTCCTTCATGTGCGGATTGTCCCGTTCAGCCTCGTTGAGGATGAGGTTCCCCTCGCGGTTGAGCGGTTCAAGGTTGGCCTCGATGCGCGTAGCCTTGTCCGTCTTCTTCTCCTCGTCGCCCCGGATGAACAGCGCAATCTTCTGTTCGCGGCGTACTTTTGCCACCAGCGGTTTGAACACCTGTTGGAAGAAAGGGTCCTGCAGCTTGTTGTTCTCCATGTAGCAATAGACATTGGTCTTGCCCCCGACAAATTCAAGCATCCGGACATACCAGTCAATGAACTCCGCATTGAGCGCCTGTGCCAGGAAAGTCTTGATGACGTAAAGCCTGCCACCCAATTTGCCACAGAGCGAAACCGTCTTGAAGGATTTGCCTTTCTTACCCTTGCTTTCGCCCGGTGCCGGGTCGCCATACACCACGAGGAACTTGAATTTGGAGAGTGCCGGAACCTTGCCGTATGCAATGTTTTCGAATACCTCTCCCACGGAAATCGGGTTGTTGAAATATTCTCCCTGTGCCGCCTTTTTGGATATTTTGGACAGTGTGCGGTCGATGTCCTCTTCCGAGTTCTTTTCCGGCCATGTGGAAAAACCGTTTTTGTCGCGGATGTTCACGATGTCCCAGGAGTCGGCCATTTCGCCCGCCCTCACCACGCAGCAGTCCTTGGCGATGATGTTTCCGCAGAAGATGACCAGTGTAGGTTCGGAAATGGACCTTGTGGGATACAGCGCATTTTCCCACCAGTCCCAGCGCTTCTGGATGATGTCCGGGTTCTTGGTATCCTCGTCCGTATCAAAGTCATCGACCAGCAGTACGTCGGGACGTATGGCCTCGTTTCGCGAACCACGCGGAGATTGTCCGGCACCCAGTGCGCGGAAAGAGACCTTCCCTTTGGTGGTGAATTCATCCTCGGTCCATGAGCCCGGCAGTTCCTGTTTGCCGTAGTATGCCATGATGCGTCCGTTGGCTTCGAGATTGGCCCGGTAGGGATCGAGCAGGCGCACCGCATTGTCCTTGCTGTTGGAGGTCAGAATCACATTCTTTTTGCGTCCGGTAAGCGTGAGATTCATGACGATGAACATGGTGACGGTGGATTTGGCCAGCTCACGGCTCCAAGAAAGCACCTCAAACCATTCATCGTGTGCAATGATCCGCCGGATAGCCTTTTTCTGGAAGTCGGCAAATTCATATTTGACATAATTCGGAAAAAAGAACTTGATCCATTCTATGGGATGTTTCTCAAGATATTCCCGGTGTTTTTCCCGTTCGGCTGCCGTCATGTTCCTATCGACCGGTGTAGCCCTTGCGATGTCTTCTTTGTACTTCTCCCAATCGAGGAGAGCGAGTCTGTCAGTCTGTTTCATTGTCTATCCCTTTATAATTTGTCTTTAATGTACGCATCGGCCAGGCGTGTAATTTCCTTTGCCTTTTCGAGGTCGGCCGCCCGTACCCAGTCGATGAGCCCGGTGAGGACACTGATGATGTCGGCAATGCCCACTTCCTGCTCCATGTTGCGTATGGCCGCCGACAGTTTCCCGAGGATGTCAGCCTCCTTGGATGAGGGGAACCGTTCCCCTTCGGGCCGTTCGGCGATGGCCTTGTTTATTTCGGCCACCTGCCGGTAGAGGTTAGCCACCTGTTCCTGCCTTGTGAGCGTAAGCCCCACCTTCTGTTCCTCCCACTTCCCGGCCCGTACCCAGTTGGACACGGACACCCGTGACACGCCCACCCGGTCGGCGATTTCCTGCTGTGTGAGGTTTTCCTTGAGGTACAAAGTTTTTGCCCATTCCTTTTTCTGGGCATTCGTCAAATCTGCCATAAATCGTCCTTTTTAGTTGTAAATCACGTTACAAAATTGCATGAAAAAGCGGGGTTTGTAAAAGCGCGTACGCATGATGACGGGTTACAGCGTTATGATAACGCCAGAAAACGTTATGATGCGGACGCGGTTTCTTGGTGCCATGGGAATGTTCTATTTTCGCACCATCGAAAGGCGGGGAAACCGCTGGTAAAGACATGACGATGAGCAGATTTTTCAATATTACAACGAGTGACGACGGCACCAGTACGATATTCCTGTACGGGGACATCGGAGACTATACGGAGGTGCAAAGCGGGCGCATAGCCCAGGAACTGATGGAAGCCGAACGCGTGAGCCGACGCATCCATGTGCGTATCAACAGCAACGGCGGGGAAGTGTACAGCGGCATTGCGATATTCAACGCCCTGCGCCATAGCCAGGCCGACATCCGCATTTATGTGGATGGCATAGCCGCCAGCATGGCCAGTGTGATAGCCCTTTGCGGCAAGCCCGTAGAAATGAGCAAATATGCCCGTCTGATGCTGCACAGTGTGAGCGGCGGGTGTTACGGCAACAAGCAGGACCTGCAGCGTTGCATGGAAGAGATAGAAAGCCTGGAAGGCAGCTTGAGTGAAATCTATGCCGAGCGGCTGGGCATGAGCAAGGAAGAAGTGAAACAGACCTATTTTGACGGCGAGGACCATTGGCTGACCGCCAAGGAAGCCCTGGACCTTGGTTTCATAGACGACATCTATGATGCAGACCCCGTGCCGGCAGACAGTACACCGGCGCAGATATATACTTTATTCAATAACCGGCTCGTTGAGCCACAAAAAAACAGAGAAGACATGAATCTGGAAGACGTAAAGAAACGCCCGCGCTTCAAGGACTGCGCGAGTGATGCGGATGTGTTCCGCCTGATGGACCAACTGGAGGAAGAGGCAGGCAAGGTACCTATCCTTACGAAAGAGAACACCGACCTGAAGGCCAAGGTGAAGACCTACGAAGACAAGGCTGAAGCCGAAGACCTTGCCGCCCGCAAGCAGCTGCTTGACGCAGCCGAGCAGGACGGTCGCATTGATGCGACTACCCGCCCCATCTACGAAAACCTTTTGGCCAATGACCGCGAGAACGGCGAAAAGGCCCTGGGCCAACTGCCGGTAAAGCGCCGTGTGATGGAAGACCTGCATCTGGAACCGAATGGTGAAGAAAGCCCCTGGAACAGGCGTATGCGAGAAATTAAGGACAAACGTAAAAAGTGATTGAACTATGGCAATAATTGTAAGAAACACGAATTACAGCGGCGAGGTACTGGAACAGTTGCTGACGCTTGCCGCTACGAGCAATGAGATTGTGGAAAAGGGGCTGATCATGGTGATTCCCGGTGTGGAGAAGAAAATCAGCCTGCCGCGCCTGAAGACCGGCAAGATGCTCCAGAAGCGCAAGGAGAACCCCGGCGTGGAGGATTCGAAGGGCAACTTCAACTACGACGAAAAGAGTCTTGACCCGGTGGACTTCATGGCCTTTACGGTGTTTAACCCCCGCACGTTCGAGAACATCTGGCGCAAATGGCAGCCGAAGGGCAACCTGGTATTCTCGGAACTTCCGCCCGAAGCGCAGAACGCCCTGCTTGCCGAGTTGGCCAAGCGGGTACAGTTTGAACTGGGTGACCACTATGTGAACGGTGAATATGGGGATGATGACGACCACTTGTTTAACGGCATCCTGACCCAGATGGCCAAGGATACTGAGGTGATTGTGGTGGACAGCGCAGAATCGACCATGCTGGGCAGACTGAAAGCCATGCGTGCGAAGATTCCCGTGGCCATCCGCAACAACCCGGACCTCCGCATTCTGATGAGCGTGAACGACTTTGACAAGTATGATGACGAGCTGACCCAGCGCGAGTCCAAGAACACGAGCGAAACCGATGTGAATGCCCGTCGCTACAAGGGCATTACCATTGAGACGCTTGCGGCCTGGCCCGATGATCTGATTGTGTGCACCCTCTGTTCGCCCGATGCCGGCGGCAACCTGTTTGCGGCTGTGAACCTGCAGGACGATGAAGACGTGATTCAGATTGACAAGATCTCGAACGCGAGCGAACTGTACTTCTTCAAGATGCTGATGAAGGCTGACACGAACATTGCCTTCGGTGAAGAAGTGGTGGTGCTGGACAAGCGAAGCAACCCCGTGTTCAAGGCGAGCGAGAAGAAGATTTCAGTTGACCCTGCCAGTGTGACCCTTGAGGCAACCGGTGGCAGTGAAGAAGTGACCGTGACCGCCAGCGGAGAATATGAGATAGGCAGTGCCCCTGCCGGCTTCAAGGTGGAAGCGACGGATAAAGGCGTGAAGATTTCGGCCGGTGCAAACAGTGGCAGTCAGAAAACCGGTACACTGACCCTTACGCTCAATGCCGACCGCAGCAAGACGGCCAAGATTACCATTACCCAAAACCAGAAAGAATAAGATGGTATGGCAAAATTGAAGTATCTGGTAATTCACTGTACGGCAACCCCGGAGGGGCGTGAGGTATCATCGGCGGACATCCGGAAGTGGCACACTTCGCCCGTAAGCCAGGGTGGCAGAGGTTGGAAACAGGTGGGCTACACCGACCTGTTCCACCTGCAGGGCGGTGTGGAACGCTTGGTGAACAACAACGAGGATGCGCAGGTGGATCCCTGGGAAGTGACCAACGGAGCCAAGGGGTACAACAGCGTGAGCCGCCACATTGTGTATGCCGGCGGTGTGGCCAAGGACGGCAAGACCCCGAAGGACACCCGCACCGGCTGCCAGAAAAAGGCACTGGAGAAGTATGTGAAGGACTTCCATCGCAGATTCCCGGATGTGCGCATTGTGGGACACAACGAGCTGGCGGCCAAAGCCTGCCCCAGTTTCGATGTACAGAAATGGCTGAAAGAAATAGGTATTAACCAATAATAAAAGAAGCAATCAATGAAACGAATTATGCTGTTTATGATGCTGATGCTGGGAACAGTATCGGCTGTGATGGCCCAAGGGGCCGATGTTCCGGCAACGGACTATGACGCAATGATTGGCACCTTTGCCGGTTTCGTCGGCGGTGTGGTGGTGCTTACTGAAGGGTTGAAAGGTTTGTTCCCCAACATGAAAGGCTGGGTGACGCAGCTGGTGAGCTGGTGTGTGGGCTTGGTGTGCGCGATGCTACTGTGGTGGCTTGATGCCGGATTTGTGAGTGATGTGAGCTGGGACATTGCCTTGCTCTATGGTTTTGGTGCCTCACTTGTAGCCAATGGGGTAGCCGACACGGGACTGGTGCAATGGGTTATCGGACTATTCCGAAAGAAACGCGAGGAAGCAGAATAAAAGGTTGACTGACTAAAAAACGGGTGGTATGGACTTTAGCGAGATCATGAACATTATTCTTAGCGGCGGCCTTGTGGGCACTGCAGCAGCCATCGGTTCCCTGCGTGCTACGGTGAGGAAAGCGAAAGCGGAAGCGATGAAAGCCGAAGCCGACGCAGAGGGTGTGCGTGTGGATAACGCAGAACATGCCACCCGCGTTTTGGTGAGCAATATTGTGGTACCCTTAAAAGAAGAACTGAATGCAACAAGAAAAGACCTGCAGGCCAACAAGCGCGAAATGGCGCGACTGCGCAAGGCCATTGACACTGCCAACAGTTGCCGCCATCATGATGACTGTCCTGTGCTTGGCGGGCTGCGCAAGCAGCAGGAAGAGCACGACGGTGGAGAAGATACAGACGGAATCGGCAAGCGCCGACAGCGCGAGCGGAAGCCGACGGGCGGGACTGGTGATGGCGGGTATACCGGCGAGTTCGGTGAAGCTGTCTATACCTGCGGACAGCCTCCGTAAACTTCCTGAAGGTGCCGTGTACCGTGGCAAGAGCGGACAGGCGAATCTGACCGTAGGCAGCGACGACAGCGGGAACATCGTGGCCGAAGCCTCGTGTGACAGTCTGCAGCAGCTGGTGCTATGGTATGAAGAAGAGCTGGCGCGCATCCGTAGCGAAACCAAGAGCGAAATTTCAAATGACGTTCAAACAGTAGAAAAACGCCCTCCGAACCGGATGCGGACGTTTATCACAGGTGTATTGGCCGGCTTATTGGCCGGTGTGTTATTAACCATCAAACTTTATAAACGATGAACAAGAATTTCATGTACGGCATAGGAGCCGTAAAGTATAAGGATTTCACAATCGGGTATATTGAAAAGAACTCGTTTGACCTGGGCGGCAAGAAACCCGAGGCCGCGAAGATCGAGGCCGAACAGGTGCAGGGTGCCCCGGTGCTGGTCATCCCACAGAGTAACGGCGG
Source organism: Phocaeicola sp. HCN-6420 (assembly GCF_037890145.1). Lineage (NCBI taxonomy): Bacteria > Pseudomonadati > Bacteroidota > Bacteroidia > Bacteroidales > Bacteroidaceae > Phocaeicola > Phocaeicola sp. HCN-6420. The sequence continues at coordinate 7,690 of NZ_JBBKBJ010000016.1, read as the reverse complement.
CATCGCCCCGACGTTCAATGTGATCCAGATGAACTATTCGAACCTGCACAAACTGCTTGGCGGCAGCCTGCATTATAAGAAAGAAGACTCGGAAAAGAAAACTCCGATCGGCTGGACAGCCCCGTCGGAGGTGCTTGTCATGCAGGGACCATGGGAACTCTCCCTCGTGTCCGGACAGAGCGTACTGATTCCCAACGCCACGCTGCTTTCCAATCCTGCAGGCAAGCTGACCCTTACAGAAACCTCCAAGATAGAGGTTACGCTCGAAGTGGCGATGCCGGAGGACGGTTCGCAGCCTTACGGCGTGTTCGATACGGAAGCAATACCGGACAAGTGGGGGCAGTACAAGCTGCCGCCGGCGGAAGCCGCGGCTGCAGCATCGCTCCAAAGTGAGGAGGGCTAACGTATGGCTGACCGTTTGGAACAACTGATAGAGATGGAGTGTGCGGACGCGCTGCTTGACAGCGGCGTGTCCGTACCTCTTAAAAGGTGGAAGCTTCCGTGGCTGAAACGCCCGGTGGAGGTGCGTGTGACGATGAAGCGTCCGAGGCTGCGGGGTCAGATTCTGCTGGCGCGGGAATACCTGAAGACGGGTGTCAAACCCGATTGGCAACCGAAGGACAAGACCGAGGAACTGGCCTTTGTGGCGGAGCATGGTAAGGCTGTGAGCCGCCTGCTGGCCTATACGGTATGCCGGGGATACGTGTCGCGGCACGTGGGCATCGGGGTGACAGCGTGGGTACTGCGGAACTTTGTGGAGTGGCGTTATCTGACGGCCATGTTCCGAACATTCGAGCGTCTGATGGGCACGAAGGATTTTATGCGTATTATCAGCTCGACAGCGCGGGCGAACCCGATGACTCCGAGACTGAGCCAGGCAAGGAAGGGGAGTTAAGAACCCGGTATGAAGGTTCCCATAGCCCTTTCGGCTTCGTGTGGCAGATTGCATCGGCGACCGGCTGGAGCGTGGATTACATCCTTGATGGGGTGAATTACCAGACGCTGATCATGATGCTGAGCGACGCGCCGCGGTATGTGCGGAAAAAGCAAGGCGGCGGAAACGGTGCTCCCAGACCGGAACACAGCGCCGAGGATGAAGCGAACGATATAGTAGGATTTTTTCAAAGCAAACTGGAATGAGCAAACCTGTAGAAGTTGAATTTTTGATGAAGGACAAACTCACGCCCGGCATGAACAAGGCCGAACGTGAGGCGCTGGAACTGCGTAATACCGTCAGGCTGCTGGAGGCTGAACTGGAAAGGCTGCGCCTTGCCGGGGAGACGGCTGCCCCCAATCTGGACCAGAGTGCCAATATCGCGCAGATCCATGCACTGGAGAAGCAGCTTGAGGAATTGCGCGGCAAACTGAAACTGCTGCAGGAGGAATCGGAATCCGTGCAGGTCACCCCTGCAGACATGCCCAATGCACAGCGCCAGTTGGGCGGGCTTCACAACAGCATCCAGCAGATGGCCCGTGAAATGCCTTCTTTGGCCATGGGACCGCAGATGTTCTTTCTGGCCATATCCAACAACCTGCCGATTTTTACGGACGAACTGGCCCGTGCCCGTAAGGAATATGATGAGCTGCAGAAGTCAGGCAAGAAAGGCACACCGGTATGGAAACAGGTCCTGTCCTCGCTCTTTTCCTGGCAGACGGCCATGACCACCGGCATCATGCTGCTGGTAATGTACGGTGATGAAATCTGGGATTGGACGAAAAACCTGTTCAGTGCCAAAAAAGGCGTGGATGAATTCAACGTATCAGTCAAGGAAATGACCGAGATAGAGAAGGACGGCCGTGCCCAGATGGTGCGTACCCGCTTCGAACTGAAATCGGTCATCGATGAAATAAAGAACTTCACCGGCAGCAAGGAACAGGAAAAGGCGAAGGTAGAGGAACTGAACCGCAAGTACGGGGAATCTTTCGGGTATTATAAAACACTTTCCGAATGGTATGATACCCTTATCCAAAAGAGCGAGGACTATGTACAGGTCCTGCTGCACCAGGCCAATGTCCAGAACCTTGTAAAAAAAGCTGCAGAAGCCGATGAAGAGGTGAATAAAATCAAGGCGCAGAAACCGGAAGAGGCGGAAAGCGCCATGGGTTTTTTCGGGAAATGGGGACAATATATCATGCAGTCAAGCATGGCAGAATCCGGGCAGTTCTATGATGCACAGGCTGCCATTAAGAAACATGATCAGGAAGCTTATGACATACTGTTGAAAAATGCCGAAAACAAACGCGACGGTTATCTGAAAAAAGCGGAGGAAGAGGTAAAGAAAGCGGCAGAAGCAGCCAAAAAAGGAAATATCGGCGGACATACCGACCCCGAACAGTCCGGGAAGAATCCGGAAGCGGAAGCCAAGCAACGGCTTGCCACAGAGCGCAGGCTGGCGCAGGATCTTGCCGCCCTGCAGGCCGAGAACCGGAAGGAAGAGATAGACCGTATGCAAGCCGGTACCGAAAAGAAACTGGCACAAATCGAATATGACTATAACGCCCGGAAAGAAGAAATAAACCGGCAGGAAGCCGACTGGAAGCGTGAGAACAAGGAAGCCGGTCTTTCCACCGGAGATAACGGACTTACCCGGGAGCAACAGGATGAACTTGAAAAAGCCCGTGCCTCAAACACCGAGTCAAGGAAAAAAGCGGAGGCGGACGTGTACAGGGAAGAGGCGGAAGCCATGCGTGACTATCTGAAGGAATACGGGACCTTCCAGCAGCAGAAACTGGCCATCGCTGAAGAATATGCCGAGAAAATCCGCAAGGCACAGTCCCAGGGAGAAAGGCTGACTTTGGAGAAGCAGCGTGATGCGGCTGTGCACAAAGTGGACATGGAAGCCCTTACCCAGAAGATAGACTGGGGAGCAGCGTTCGGGGATTTGACCGGTCTGCTTGCAGACCAGATGAAGAACCTGCTTGGCGAGCTTAAACAGTATGTCAAGACGGATGAGTTCAAAAAAACGGGAGCCGCAGACCAGCAGGTCGTTTACGATGCCATCGAACGGATTCAAAGCATGCTCCCCGGTGGCAACGGGACATTGGATTTTGCCCGGCTGCAAACGCAGATGCACGCTTTGGGGGATGCCGTAACACGCGTGCAAAATGCGGAACTGCAGCAGGAAGCGGCATTCATCCGGTTGAAAGCAGCGCAGACCGATTACAACAAGGCTCTTGAAAGCGGTAACCAGGCAGAAATAGAACGTACTAAAATCGCTCTTCAAATGGCCCAATCGTCCAGCATTTCAGCTGACGAAGAATACCTGAACGCCACCTCTGAAATGAAGGCGCTTGCCGGGGAGGTGAAAAGTGCCTCCCGGGACACGGTTGACGGGTTGAACATGGTATCCGACGGGTTGCACGGCTTTGCGAGCGGAACCTTGCAGGGATCATTTGAAGGAATCCAGAACATGCTTACCGGTCTTTCAAAACTGAATATCGGAGGCAAGGTCGGCGATGCCATCAGCCGGATGTCCGAAACCCTGTCAAGTGCCGGAGTCATCGGACAAATCATATCGGCCATTCTCTCCATACTGGATTTGCTGAAAGACGGTATTGGCCCGATTATCTCATCATTGATAGATACCATTTTCAATGCGATAACCGGAATACTCGACAATATCCTCAGCGGAGACCTGTTCAAACAGATAGGCGGTTCCCTTGTGAATGGTATCGGAGGACTGCTGAACACGGTGTCTTTCGGAGGTTTCAACAAACTGTTCGGCATCGGCGGGAACGCCAGGGAAGTGCAGGCGGCTATAGACCGTCTTACGGACCGGAACGAGAAACTGCAGACTTCCATCGAAGACCTGACCGATACCATTAAGGCAAGCAAGGGGACAAAATCGGTGGAAGCTTACCGGGATGCTTACAAATACCAAAAAGAAACGAATGCAAACTATCTGCAGATAGCAAAGGAACAGGCACGCTACAGCGGAAGTCACCACAGCTGGAACTACTACTGGGGCGGTTTCAACCAGGCACAGATAGACAAACTGAGCGGACAGATCGGCCGCCAGTGGGACGGGAACCTGTGGAGCCTGAGCCCGGAGGAAATGAAGGCACTGCGCAGCAACGTGGATATGTGGACGCAAATCCAGAATACCGGTAAGGGAGGCTATGGCGGGCGACTGACCGAGAAACTGGATGACTACATAGACCAGGCCGGCAAGCTGGAGGAACTGACCGACCAGCTGTATGAAGGGCTGACGGGCATTTCGTTCGACGGTATGTACAGCAGCTTCATCGACAACCTGATGAACATGAAGTACGGTGCCAAGGATGCGGCGGAGGATATATCCGAGTACTTCATGCGGGCGATGCTGAGCAACAAGATCGGTGAGATGTACAGCGACAAACTGAAAGGCTGGTGGGAGAAGTTCGGCAAGGCCATGGAGGACAACGAACTGACCGAGGCGGAACGGAACGCGCTGATGGAAGAGTACATGCAGTATATGGATGAAGCCCTTGCCCTGCGTGACAACCTGGCGGCAGCCACCGGTTATGACAAGACGCAGCAGGGCGGTACGAGCCAAAGTGCGAAAGCGGGCGGCTTTACGGCCATGACGCAGGACCAGGGCACGAAGCTGGAGGGCATGTTCACCGGCGGGCTGCAGCACTGGAGCAGCATGGACGACCGGCTGGAAAGCGTGGTGGAGAAGATGGACACGGCTGAAGGGCATCTGGCCCGGATAGCCGAGAACACCGGTGTGAGCGCCGGACACCTGGGCGAACTGAAGGAAGTGATAAAGAAAATGATACGTGACGGACTAAAAGTGAAGTGATATGGGCAATATACTGAGCGGACTGGTGCTGGTGAACGGCACGGACATCTGGACGGAATACGGCGTGTTCCTGGTGGAAGACCGACGCGGGGGCATGGAGAACCTGACGGCCATCCTGACCCCGAGCAAGGCCAAGAAGGATACGGCTGTGGACATACGGGAAGAGCACGGGGAAAAATACAGCCCCGTGCTGACCCCACGGAATGAAGCGCGTGACGTGACGCTGCATTTTGCGCTTTACAACAAGACCCAGGCAGGCTGGATGAAGCAGTACTTTGCCTTTGTGAATTTCCTGAAGCAAGGGAAGGACGGCTGGCTGGAGATCCGTTTCCCCCAGCTGGATCTGCAGCTGCGGGTGAAGTATGCCGACTGTACGAAGTTCACCCCGCTGACCTATCTGTGGACGGAAGGTGTGCATGCCGGAAAGTTCCGGGTAAAGTTCCGGGAACCGAAACCGATTATATAACCATTCAAACGCTATTAGAATATGCTTCTAACGATATATGATAAAGCCGGAACCAAGCGTGCGGATGTGGCCGTGAACGACAGCTCGACGCAAAGCAAGGAAGTGCAGGGAGACAATGTGCTTTCCCTGTCGTTCAGCTATTATGCCTTCCTGCCCCTGGACGTGAACGACTACACGGACTATCTGGGCGAACGGTACTGGCTGACAGAACGCTACACGCCGAAGCAGGTGAGCGATGGTGAATGGGAGTATAACCTGAAGCTGTACGGTATCGAGAGCCTGATCAAGCGGTTCCTGGTGCTGGAGACGACGGACGGGGACACCAACCCCCTGTTTACCCTGACGGCCACGCCCCGCGAGCATGTGGCGATGGTGGTGAAGGCTATCAATAACGGCATGGGCCACATTACTGACTGGAAGACGGGTACGGTGGAAGGTACGGAGCTGATCACGATAGACTACGAGGGGATGTACTGCGACGAAGCGCTGAAAGCCATCGCGGAAAAGGCAGGCGGCAAGGTGGAATGGTGGGTTGAGGGGCAGACTGTGAACGTGTGCCGCTGCGAACACGGGGAAGAAATCACCCTTGGCTATGGCAAGGGGCTGACCTCCCTGGAAAGAGATACGAGCAACACGGCCAAATTCTATACGCGCCTGTTCCCGGTAGGCTCGACCCGCAACATCGATGCGGAGAAATACGGCAGCCCGCGTCTGATGCTTCCCGGCGGCAGGAAGTACATCGAGCAGGGCGTGGAGGAATATGGCATCTATGACCATTACGAGCAGGATGCTTTCAGCGGCATCTTCCCCCGTCGGGTCGGTACGGTGAGCTCGGTTCGCAGCGAGGAGGTGGCAGACGATGAAGGAAACAAATTCACCGTCTATTATTTCCGGGACGGGGAACTGGACTTTGACCCCAACCTGTACGAGCTGGCGGGTGAGACAAAACGTGTGTCGTTCCAGACAGGCGACCTGGCCGGACTCGGGGAGAGTGACGACCACTATTTTGAGGTGAACTACGACAGCGCGGCACGTGAATTCGAACTGATCACCATCTGGCCCTACGATGACGACACCCAGCTGCCGGGCGGCAAGCTGGTGCCCCGAGCAGGCGACACCTATATCCTGTGGAATATCCGGATGCCGGATGAGTATTACCGGCTGGCCGAAGAGGAGTTTGCGGTTGCGGTGGACGAGTACAACCGGGACCACTGGCTGGACATTGCCGCCTACAAAGCCCCGACAGACCCGGTATACATCGAGGAGCACGGCATAGACCTGTTTGTGGGCAGACGGGTGAAGCTGGAGAGCCGGAAGTATTTCCCGGAAAAAGGCTACCGTCAGAGCCGTGTCACCAAGATCAGCCGCAAGGTGAACGAACCCGGGCAGATGGACATCGAGATAAGCGATGCGCTGCAGGTGGGCAAGTTCGACAAGGTGACGGACAGCATCGGTGCGCTGAAAAGCTATACGAAATCAAAGACGGAAGGCGCTGCCCTTCCGGACATCATACGAAGCTGGGACAAGACGCTGCCCACGGACAACAACCTGTTTTCCGCCCGGCGCAGCCAGAAAGAGTTCCTGAGCAAGAACCAGCCGGACACAGCCAAAGAGTCCATCCGCTTCCTGAAGGGTGTGAGCTTTGGCGAGGCTGCTGGCGGCAAGCCCTGCGGCATCGTGGATGGTGAGGGCAATGCCGAATACTTGACTGCCGTGATCCGCGAACTGCTGCGCAGCACGGAGTTTGTGGACGGGCTGACCGGTGAGGGCTGGCAGCTGTGGATTGACCAGCTGACCGGACTGACAAACCTGACGGTGGACAAAGTGACTGCCCGGCAAAGCCTGGTGGCGCTGGAACTGCTGATCGAGAAGGTGCGCAGCGTGTGCGGCCAGCTGGTGGTGTCCGCTGCCAACGGCAAGATCAAGGACGTGGTGAAGCAGGGCGACAACTACCGCATCGTGTTTGAGCAGGAATCGGGCTTTGTGGCCCATGACCTGATGCGCTGTGCGGTTACGGGTGGTAAGAAACTAAAAGCATACTGGGTGGAGGTGGCTTCGGTGATAGCCGGCGGTGTGCTGGTCCCGGTAAGCGAGTTTGGCGGGGTGAAGCCGGAGGCAGGCGATGAGTGCGTGCTGATGGGCAACACCGAAAACCCGCTCCGGCAGAACCTTATATCCATTGCGGCCACGGAGGACGGGCAGCCCCGTATCGACATTCTGGACGGTGTGAAGGCCAAGAACTTCAACGGCTGCCTTCGTTGCCGGCTGGGTAAGCTGGACGGCATCAGGAGCAGCGCTTTCCCGGCAGACAAACAGCCGAAAGGAAACGGCCTGTATGCCGACAACGTGTGGCTGAAGGGTACGTTCGTGTTGATGACGGGCGAGGACATCCTGACGCGGTTTGAGATAACCGAGGGGAAAATCCATTCAGCCGTGGAAA
>NZ_JBBKBJ010000015.1:0-83539 GCF_037890145.1 Phocaeicola sp. HCN-6420 | reverse complement strand
AAATAACCAGCTATGTAAATAGAATCTCCAATATGGTAATCAACAAAGTCGGGAGACCTTCACAGGTATCCCGACCCTTCTGTAAAACGGGTACGTAAATAGAACTGTATCAAATCTTTAGGTAGTGTAAAATAAACTGTGTCATGCATTATTTCTCTCCAGAAAACTCATCGGTCGGGGAACGGCCAGCGCCAGAGGCGGAACCACCCGTCCCGACGAGCGTAAAATTACAATAATTTAAACCGGTCTCCAAACTTTATGGCGAGTTGTTGTGAGATTGTAGCCCAATTGGCAAGTGGCATGGTCCACTTCTTCCGTATGTTGCGGTATGCGAGATAAACCAGTTTTTCAAGGGCCGTATCCGACGGGAACACGCCCTTGTTTTTTGTTACCTTACGGATCTGGCGGTGATATCCTTCAACGGTATTTGTAGTATATATAAGCTTACGGATAGCCGGAGTGTACTGGAAGTATTCGGAGAGTTTATCCCAGTTGTCCTGCCATGACCTGATGACGATAGGATACTGTTCTCCCCATTTCTCTTCCAGCTTGAGGAGTTCATTCTCTGCGGATTCTTTATTTACAGCCTGATAGACACATTTCAAATCCTTCAGAAACTCCTTTTGATTTTTGGAGCCAACATACTTGATGGAATTACGTATCTGATGTACGACACAAAGCTGTACAGCTGTATTGGGATAAACGCTTTGGATGGCGTCAGGAAAGCCTTTCAAACCGTCTATACAGGCAATAAGGATATCTTCAACTCCACGGTTCTGAAGGTCTGTCAGCACACTGAGCCAGAAATTTGCTTCCTCATTCCTTGATATATACATTCCGAGCAGCTCCTTATGTCCTTCCTTGTCTATACCCAGCACATTATAGATTGCACGTGTAACAGCACAACCACGTTCATCCGTTACCTTGTAATGGATGGCATCCATCCAGACTATGGGATAGACAGAATCAAGCATGCGTGATTTCCATGCCTTTATTTCCGGAAGTACACGGTCTGTAATGGCGCTGATTGTATCAGCCGAGACACGGTTACCAAGATTCTCTTCCATCCAGTCACTGATTTCGCGTGTGCTATTACCAAGAGCATACAGGCCGATTATACGGTCTGTAACACCTTCTGCCAGAATGGTCTCACGCTTTTTAATAAATTGTGGATCAAAACTTGAATTACGGTCACGAGGAGTAGATACGGTTACCTCGCCCAATGGAGTCTGGACCTGTTTCTGCATTTTCCCGTTACGACGGTTACCTGTCTGACGTTCTTCTTCTGTAAGATGTGCATCCATCTCACCTTCCAAAGCTGCATTCAGGATACTTTCCAATAAAGGGGCAAAAGCACCGTCCTTACCTAACAAGGGCTTGCCCGCTTTTAACTGTTCAATAGCCTTGTTCTTGATACTTTCAAAATCAAATTCTTCTTTCATAAAAAAACTGTGTTAGCAAAGTTAATGTTTTATTTTACTCTTTGCTGACACAGTTTAATTTACATCCTCACTCTTTAGCTTGTCATTCGTTTAGCTCAACATTGCTTTAAACATATCTGATCTTCAGATATTTATCCGAAAGTAAAATTTGAGGCTATCAGGCTTGTTAGGGATTGACACAGTTTGAATTACGGTCTCGTTAAAACAAGTAAGATTTATTGGCTTCTAGCACTTCTATTACAGTTTTTATTTTATCTTTAATTTCTTCAAAAGTAATACTATCTCGGATAACATATTTATCATTAGATAATTCACCTGGCAATTCATTTGTAAATTCAGTCAGTTTTTTTGTTTTCTCCTTGTCATCCCTCACAAAAACATTAAACTTAAAACAATTATCAGTTCCATTATCATGTTTTATATCAATCACTAAAGGTTTATCATTAAACTTCTTTTCAAGATAAACACAACTCTCTTCGTATGACCAAATATCATATTTCCAATCCTTCCAACATCCATTTTCAACCCCCTGTAGATTCTTTAGTTTATTATATAAATGATAAACACGTATATCAACATGCTCGCCGTTCCATCGTATCTTTTTCATTAAATAAATATCATAATCATTATTCCATCGAACATTCTGCTGTTCTATATAATCCCATATATATTTATCATAAAAATATTTTCTCCAGTCTGTTATAGGCTTGGAATCTGACCTGAATTTATCATCCGCTATCTCATTCAATATATCATTTATATCAATGTCTTGAATTTTTGATTCAGAATCAGAATTATCGAATACTTTATCTGCTATTACCTCAACAACTGATTCCAAACATTTATTATGGGGTTGCTCCTCATGCGATTTACATTCACTGTCAGATATAAATCTCTTCTTATCAGATCTACTACTCAAAAAATTCCAATTAGAGCTTCTTTCATATCCAAATCCATAGTGAGTAGAGCATCCTAATAAAGCCCTGCGTAAGCGCCAATGATCATAACTTTTGGCAAATCCATTTTCATCAAACAGACATTTCATCACCTCTGCATAGCGGATAAATTTAATTTTATAACTTAATTCCTCTGAGTCTGATTCTGGTTCTGTACCACAAAAATCAAACATAAACTTTATTTGTCCTACAAAGAACGGATGATTCTCCAATCTTCTTATAAATCTCTGCAATTCATTATCTTTAATGCTTATCTTATGTTTTTCTTCATCACGCTGTTGTTTGGTAAAAGCTTTAAGTGCATCTTCATATTGGTCACTCCTGAATATTATATCAAAACCTACAGCCAAATCTCCAGATAAATAATCAGACATCTTATCAATTGATTCCATAACAGAATCTATATTCCCATTATGTATATCTTGATTGATAATCAAGTTTCTCATACGATACATCCATTCATAAAAATCTTCGAAAGATTTGTAGGGACAAGCAATTACGGAATAACACAAAGCCAACTTACCATAAGGAATAGACTCCAAAGCTTCACCCAAAAACATCTGAAAAAAAAGTGTCGTTTTTTCATTAGCTTTCCAAAAATAAAGTTTCCTATCAATTTCATTTTGGCTTTTTATCTTTAAATTATTTAAATCGTTCCAAAGTGAACATAATTTTTTATAGCTTTCCCCGATAAATCTCAAAGCATCTTTATTAAAAAGAGGTAATCGGTCAAGAACATATAATGAAAGTCCGAAATTCTCCCTTTTGATAATCTTATGTAATATCTTATCCGCGATTTCTCCTTTAAGAATATCCTTATTATCATAATTTTTTATGCCTAAACTAATAGATAAGTCTTCGAGATTGGAATCGGAATCCTCAATAGAACCAGCCAAATTCTGTTTTCTCCAATATAAAAAAGTCAAAGTGTACAATAACCTCAGTTGATAATTGTCTATTAGATTTTGACTGTCATAAAGATTCTTCCAGACCATATCTGTCCATTCATTATCCATGTTTTCTCTCCACTTGCTTACAAAACATGGATTGTCTTTTCCAAATAAATCTTCCACTTTCTTATCCAACCAGGATTTGAGGTTTTCATATTCTGTCAACGGAACACCTCTACCATTCATTTTGATATAAATATCGCCATTGACATCATCTGCACGAAGCGATTCTATCGTGTAATGGAACTTTTCATCAAACCCTTCAAGCATTTTTACTGCATCATTGCTACCAAACTTCCTATCAATTGTTTCTAACGTTGAGATACAACCACGCACCGTGGTGTCATGACGCCATGCATCAATAAACCAGTTTTGTTCTTCAATTTTTACTAGTTTACATTGTGTAGTAAAAAGCTCATTTATATGTTCTGACATTTCCATACAAAAGTCATGTGCATATTCCCGTGTCTGATAAATCAGCTTTTGCTCTAGAACTTTTTTATCCGTTGGGTTATTAATATTAGCTTTGGATGTAAGATACATACGTAACAACCACAGTGTAGTCAATCTTTGCTGCCCATCAATTGGATAAAACGTTTTTCCTTCATCATTTTCTATACCATAGATATAATTTAGATCGATACCATTATCACTATTGAGTCCATCCAATAAATATTCAATAAAAGGCTCTATTTTATCATACTGATTACCTTGTACATAATCCCTTTGCAGGCTGGGTATCACTATATTTTTAAAATTATTCATATTTGTTCCAGTTTTTCTTTAATATCACCTAAATATTTATTATAATCATCCTGAGTCCATTCTACAAGATTTACATCCATACCAGTATTATATGTTTTTAGAAAGACATTCAATGTACACCGAGGTATATATGTCACTTGATACTCATTATTCTGATTATCTATATTTGATGCAGCAAGAATAATCTTTCTCTTTCTCTTATAAAGAGAATTATGGTAGCTTCGGTTTGTATGGCTATCCAATAAAACAAGATTTCCCAAGCCATCTTTATTTTGAGGAGAATTCTTTTCAGCACTGCCTACAATTTCATTATAAATCTGTTTGAATTTCTCGATCTTATAGTCTTTTTCAAAGAGATCAATTTCATTATTCAGTTCTGGCCTTTGGGCAAAAATTTCCGGATAATCTGCCTTAACCGAAGCAATCCAATCCTCAAAATCCTTTTGTTTAGTGAGTGGATTTTCTGTCTGTGATGCGATATGCTCAATATCCCATCTTTGCGAATAGAGCAATTCGAAAGGGAACCGTTCATAAGAGAATCTTAATCCGAGATTGGCTTTTTTAATGGCTTCATAATGAATTAAAATGGTCTGAATATTATGAAGTATAAATATTTTCCTTAGAGTAGCCTTACTTGTATCACTATAAGTGATTTTTTCAAAATCACCCAAACCAGAAATACTTTCCCTGACTTTACTCTTCAATTGTTCTATACATCCTTTCAGACCTGACTCTTTGTATGCTTTTACCCAATCATCAATCTTGTTATTACCTTCTGTATAGGTAAGATACCCCATATAATGGTAAGTATAAGGATTCTTATATAAATCCATTATACGTACAAAACATGTTCTGCAATCTTTCCAGAACTTTGAAAGATCAGCCCTTCCAGCATACACCTTGTAAAAAGCAGCTTTTGGGTCAGCTTCATAAGCTTTCCGATTAATATTAAGTACCATGTTGAATAATAAATCCATCCTTGAACCATTATATAACGGTTCGTCGGTTTGGACCATGTACCATAATCTGTCATCATTAAAGGCTTCTTCCATTTCAGCATACTGGGCAGCCACCAATGATTTGTCTGGTAATCCATTATTGTCCAACGATTCCTTGTTGCCGTCTGATAGTAAAACAGCCTTTATCAGTTCAGAGCATGTCAATTCTATCTTACCACTATTGAGATGAGCAAATGTGGTATGCTTTTCTTCCTCATTAACTTCATACCATAAAAACAAAATATGTTTACCATCTCCTTTTAGAAGTTTCTTAAAAGCATTCTTTTTCTTTTCCTTTTCCTCTGGATTATCGAATGGATTATCGAAATATTGTTTTATGGCTCCATACACTTTTGACATATAATACTTGTCAATGTTTCTGTGTTCCCCTTTTTTGATTTCATCTGACTCTGTAATAAAAGAGTATCTATTTATAAGTGTATCCGATTCAGAATCATCTCTTTCATATTCAAATTTATATGGATAGGAAGTATTCTCCTTATCATCTTCAAATAATATCCTCCAAAGAATCAAAAGAGTTGTCAGCCGTTGCTGGCCGTCCAGAAGTTCATACTTATTATCTCCTTTTCTCACAACAGCCAAAGGTTGCATACAATAATAAGTTTTCTCTTGTTTTAGAAATTCTGAAAAATCTTCAAGCATTTGTTTTGCTTGCTTTTCTTTCCACTTGTATGCACGTTGCAGATATGGTATAATAAACGTAACACTTTCTTGACATACGTTACTATCCTTATCTATATCTGCATTTATACAATCAAATGTTCTTTTCTTTAACTCACTCATATATTTTAAATATTTATAAATCTTCATTATTTACTTCTAACTCCCTCAAATACAACCTTGCACACATCTCCGCATCATCACCGGCACGATGGTGCGTCCCTTGCTCTATACCCAGCTGTTCACAAAGATAATCCAAAGAATTACATCCAAAGGAGTAAATCTTCCGAGCCATCTGCAAAGAGCATATCCAATTCAGTTCAGGAAGATGAATTCGGTAGAGTTCAGCAGAATGCTGCAAGCAGCTTCTGTCAAAAGGTACGTTATGTGCTACAAAAGTATCGAACTCATACAGATAAGTCCGTTCTATATCTTCCCATACCTGACGGAAATCAGGAGCATCTTCTGTATCCTGTGGACGGATACCGTGTATTTTTATGTTCCAATACTGATAACGGTTGTCTTCAGGACGGACCAGCCATGAACGGGTCTCTACTATTTCTCCGTGTCGTACAACACAGATTCCCACCTCACATATTGAAGCACGTTTGGAAGTAGCCGTTTCAAAGTCTATTGCTATGAAATTAATCTCTGATTTATCAGTCATTATTTAATTTTTTATAGTAAGACAATATATTCTCTGCAAACCTGCATATTTCATCCTTTACCCATTGTGGCTCGATAACTTCTATCTGGTCTGTCTGTTGTAGCAATGCCTGAAGAAAATCATAAGTGGGCCGGACGGTCATTTCGAATGTAGTAGATTCATCATCTGATGCAATTTCATACTGAGAATCATGTATAGGTAAAGTAGCCAGATATTTCCTTGCCCATCCGTATGCCTTAATTACTACACGTTCTATATCAGTGTCTCTGTCAGCTATAATGCCTACGCATCCTTCAAAATATTCATTTATATCAAATGAATCAGGAAGCTTAAATGTTGTATCCGTAACTTTAACATTGAGAATTCTGTCAAGAGCGTATGTCCTTATATCATCTAAATAGACAGATCTGCCTATCAGATACCAACGGCGGTTATAGACCTTAAGATGATAAGGTTCTACCTGAAACGTGCTTGCATGAGACCTGCCAAAACCCTGGTGGGTTATCTCCACTACACAATTCTGACGCATCGCCTGAAGTATTATCTGTAAATATTTACTTCCTGAAGGAATCTTCTCGAATGAGATGCGTTTCTCCAACTTTTTGTCTGCCTGAAGCTGGTTCAGTGTAGCATACGAATCTATCAGCCATGAACGAAAGGAATTCCCTTCTAATAAATCAGCATCTTCTATATAGTATCCATATCCACGTTTGGCATCGCATGATATGATTATATCAAAGATTGTCTGTACAGCATCTTTATGATTCATGAATGTTTTCCATGGTAATGGTTTGCCATCACCCAATCCACAGTCTTCCCATTTGTCACTTATTTCCTTGAATGTGATATATGGATGGCATCTGATTAAATCTACTAGCCATACATACCGACCAAATTTGTTTGCTGCCATAAATACCTGATTTTAAATTTATATTATGCCACAAAATTGCATAAACACTTATGCTAAATTTAGGCATAGATATAGAAAAAACAAATAAATTTACGCAACTATATGCTTTATTGTACCAACGATTTTGTGGCACATAAAATATTTTGTGTAAATAGGAATAAAAGTAAAGTGCTTCTAAAAAGTTGGACGTGTTAAGGATGTAAATTAGACGGTGTGGGCAAAGTTAATCTCTTTACTCACACCGTCTAATTTACATCCTTATTTTATAGTCCTTTCATCGGCAGGCCCCTCCTTCTCTCATGCCTTCTTCCACCTCTTTCCAAAGATTCTTATTGATGATATGTACAATGTCGAACACCATCAGACCGTCGGAAAACTTCAGGTTCATGGCTATTGCTTTCGATAGCTTAGCTGGATTGTTATAGAATTGATCAACTAAGACTCCACCCATAAACTTATTGTTTTTCAATATAGTGCGCAGATGCTGACACGAACCTTCCACACAATACCATGTGCCCGACTGGGCCTGACTATCTGTTTCGTTCCAAACGCTATGACCGTTCTTCAGATATTCTTCTATCGTAATGTCCGTGTAATAATTTCCCGTAGCATACAAGTCTATCAATTCGGCATAACCATAGTTCTTATACTCAGGAGTTGCCCAGTCGAAATCCTTGCTGGGATCATAGTCCTTGCTGGCAAAATTCACACCTACTTCATAGTAAGATGGATACCAAGCACCTGTATATGTGCCAAACGATATATTGGGATTCACAGCCTTCACTTCCTTGCGGGCCAAAGCCACAAAGTCAGTAATCGTCTTCGTACGCCACTCAAACCACTTCAAAGCCAACTTTCCAAATTTAGGAACAAACTTTCCGTCAGCCGTTTTTTCCCAGGTCAGGATATCTTGTGGAAAATTCTCCACCTTAGCGCCAATATATTCCTCAAACTTACTGCGCGAAAGCGGTGAAAAGTCGGCACTGATACCATCGTAGCGTACACGGTCGAGCATCAGTCCGTCCAAATCGGGATATTTGCCAACCAACTCTTTCAGCACATTGATGATATGTTTACGATATTCCTCGTTGAGCGGATTAATCATGGCACCATACTTATGTTTTTCCTCCATGATAGAGATAATCCCTTTCTCTGGATCGTAAACCATAGATGCCCATTCTGGATGACCAGTATAGACCAAGCCACGATCAAAATAATTGTGACCGGCACAGAACACATTCAATGATGCATGTACCTGCAATCCCAATTTATGTCCTTCTTGAATAAAATAGCCCAAATAATCAAAGTCTCCACGCTTGGCCCCTTTCCACTCTTCCATGCGCGGAGCATACTTACTGTCATAGAGTACTTCACCAGTAATCGGACGTACGTCGACAATGGCATGTGTGAATCCAAGCGACTTTATCTTCTGCAAATAATAGTCAATGGAGTCTTTCTGATTAAAACGACCGAAGTTGGCTTCGGCATCAAACCACATCAGTGCTGGCTTGGCTGGAGTCTCTTCTATCTTAACCATTTTCTTAGTTCCACCGCAAGATGACAATACAAGCATTCCTGAGGCAAGTAGTAAAAGAGATTTTTTCAAACTTAATTTTTTCATTGGTACCTACATGTTTTATTAGTTAATATTTTTCTATTTTATCACCGCTCTAAAAGGAGCAGCCGGAAGTCCAGCATTATTCTGCAAGGTCCCTACCTTGTAATTGCGAAAGCAATAGCGTACTTCTACCGGATTCGGAACTGAATCGTTCCATACTTTGACCTTTGAACTGCCACCGATAATTTCAGCCTTGGCAGGATATATATTACCTGCTTTGTCGACTAGTTCAAAGCCTTCTACCAATTGGTTTTCAGGTCCAAGGCCATCCTCACCAAATTCAAAATCCACCTCAACGTGCTGACCGTTCATCTGACATTGCCGATAGATGGGTCCTGAATACATAAAACCTTCCAAACCATAAGTACGTGCCAGTGCCCAATAAGCCAGACGTTCGCCAACTTTTATCTTATAAGGTGGATGAATAAATTTCTCACTGCCAGCATCTGTGGTAATCACCATGCCTGTGCCTGGCACATCATGCATCAATTCAAGTTGACACTGTCTGAAGAGAGCCCAGTCGAACTTATCGCAGCCTTCCGATTCCCAGGGGGCTATCTGAACGTAATAGAATGGCATCTCGGGTGACTGAAAAAAAGTACGCCACTCGGCCACCATAGCTGGAAAAAGTTTCTTGTAAAGAACCGGATCCGCACTGTTTGCCTCTCCCTGATACCAGATAACTCCTTTTACAGGGAAACCTTTCCAAGGATTGACCATAGCATTCCACAATAAAGTAGGTGTACCAGCCGGCCAACCGAATTCTGTAGCCTTCACATCAGGTAACTCTACTTCCGTAAACGGCTCCAACGTTTCACGGCTCATCCAAGCCTCTATCTTTGAAGCGCTCCATGCACAATGTATCAAACCTACAGGTACATCCAGCGTACGCTGGAGTAAATCACCGAAAAAATACGCAGTAGCACTGAAATTGGCTACCTCTTTAGGTGAAAGTTCGGTCCAATATCCATCAATACCTTCTGTCTTCGGAATAGTGCTCCAAGCATTCTTCACCGTGTAGAGCCTCAATGGGCGCTTGGAATTAGCCGATACAATGCAAGGCTGAGAACCATAGACTGGCTGACCTCGAAAGCCTTTGACCGGCATCTCCATATTGGACTGACCGGAACAGAACCAAACTTCACCAATCAGAATATTCTTTAAGACCAATTTATCACCGTCGCTGAACGTAATGGTATAAGGACCACCATAAACCGGAGTTTCCAGCGTCAGCGTCCACAGCTGCCCTTCCCGACGGTCGGCGTAAACTTTTTTATTGTTCCACGAAGCCATAGCATATACTTTCTTACCGGTAGTCGACCGACCTGTGAAAACAACTTTTGACTGCTGTTGCAGCACCATACCGTCACCCCAAATAGAAGGGAGTGTCACTTTGGCATAGAGAGCTGACCAAAACAGCAACAAGCAAAACAAACTAAGCAATCTTTTCATAACTTCATTTTCTTTTTACAAATTCATTTAGAAATATTTCACTCTCATTCCAGTGTCTGACTGTATGCATTTCCCCTGACAAGTAATCTACTCACAGGCTCGTTGTTCAAACAAATAATCAGGAACGAGTACTTGGTCCCTACCCGACTCGGTTCCACACACGTTGTAAGCAGCCACTTCATATGTACCAGGCCCTTTGACGGTAAACATACCGAATGGTTCTACCTCATTTGTCGTACGCTGAACATCGCCTACTAATTGCCCATCCTTATATATATGGTAACCTACAGCCTGCGACTTGTATCTGCCCCTCCATGACAAAAATACGTCCTGCTTTTCATCCTGCATATAAGTTAGTCCAACCACAGGCAAAGGTGTAGCAAGATGAGGCAAGTGACCTTTTCTAACATAATAAATATAGGATTTATGGAAAGCCGGATGGCATAACCAAGGACTGTAATAGTGGGAATAAGAAAAGCAAATGAACCCAGAAACATATGGAGTAAGCAAGTCAATCTGCCTTTGAATTCTGTCTAATGTTGCCGACGTCCAAAAACGCTGATCAAACATTTCCACATTGGCTACAAAACGGATGTGAGGAGTCTTCGGAATAACAACAGACAAAGCTGAAAACCAGTCAGCCACTTCACCTAAATTGAGGAAACCTGAACCGATACAGTCTTGCGGGGCAAAAATATCCCCATTCTGGAAATGAGCATTGTTCAACACATACTTCCACATCTCGGCACATTGGATCGGAGTTCCATTTCTACTATTCATGAAGGGAGACAATAAGAATGGCATATTATTGGTTTGCTGATGTAGATAATCCAAATTAATATTCAGTGCCTTAACGAGGAACTCTCGATACATTGGTGTCTTACAGTATGAATTATCTACCTCCCAAGTCCAATACCAGCCACACATAGTCTCCTTGTAACGAGACTTATAACGTCCGATTAACTCCTCTGCTACTTTATTTCCAAGCTCCATCTGCTGCATAAGCCATTGTGGAGTAAAATCAACTTTCCACCATGCCTCATTGAAATTTAGTCCTACGAATACTTTAAATCCCGCCCTACGAGCATTGCGCAGGCAGTTTTCAAGTAAATCGTTCTTGTTACCCAATACACCCGGTATAGTAGAAGGATAAACCGCCGTAGTGTTCCCTTTTTGGTCCGTATGAACCGTATGCATGAAAATAACATATTCCATACCAGCAGACTTGAGTACCTTGAATTCCTGCTTCCAGCGGGTATCATTCCATTGCTCCACCAGATAAGGTTGAATAAAAGTAGCCTCAATCAATTGTTTAGAAGCTCTTGTATTGAAAGGAAGCAACAAACAGAAAAAGAATAAAACAAGTATTGAAATCTTCATAATATTATTATAAAAGAAGCTGCTCTTTCAACTAATGTAAATGCAAGAGACAGCTTCTTTTTATTAATAGGAGGATGTTCCAGTTTTAAAATAAATCAATCTATTGCTGTACAGAACTCAAATAATCGTCGAATCCCTTCTTGAAGTCGTTCCAGTAATCGTACATTTTAATATGTACCATATCAAAGACAAAATAGCCATCGGCCACATTGATGCAGGCATCTATAGTCTGCGGAATCTTATCTCCCTGACCGCCTTCTGTCCAACCTGTACTATTACCTATATCCGGTCCACCGGCAAACTTGACATCGCCCATCAACAGCTTTTTGGCATTTGTACAAAAACCTTGCATATTCCACTCTCCGCTCCCATATATCTCATCAGCAGAAGCATAGGCGCCAAGCAACATAAAGTCGAGCATATCGGCATAGCCATAATCTTTGTATCTGGCTGTTGCCCAATTAGGATATTCGGCAGAAGTGTCGTACTTAGGACTGGCCCAGTTGACACCTACCTCATAGTAAGTAGAATACCAAGCACCCACATATACACCAAAGCGTAAATCAGGATTAACTGATTTCACTTTATCGCGCGCCTTGGCTATAAAATCATGAATAACTTTAGCTCGGAATTCCAACCACTGCTTCATGTACTTAGGCTGCGGAGAAGGTAACGGATAATAACTACTCCCTGGCTGAATAATATCTTCGGGAAAGTTTTCGACTGTCTCACCAATATATTCTTCAAACTTTTGTTTGGAAATAGTCGAAAAATCAGAAGCAAAATCATTATAGCGACAACGATCCAAGAAAATACCATCTATATCATACTTAGCCAAGTCACCCAACAACTGAAGAACAAACTGTTGAACTTCATCATTGGCAGGATTCAGGAATTTTGTACCATATACATTGTCGGGATCGTTTGCTGCCGTCATATCCATGGCATTGGTAAGTCCCCCTTCCAGATTAAGCGTGGTAGCCCATTCTTTCTTGGAAGGATCTCTAAAGAGCAATCCTTGTTCTCCCAAGCCATAAGGATAAAGGTTACCACCTACAAAAGTATTGATAGAGGCATTGACTTTCAGTCCCAATTTATGACCGGCATCAATAAAGGCTTGCAGATAATCCCACGTTGCCGTACGCTCAAAATAAGCATAACCATTATCACTCCAATAGTCCAGCTTCTTCACCTGTTCTACAGCTGATGTCTGAAACAGTACATCACCCATAGTAGGACGTACATCCACCACAACATCAGTAAAACCGGCTTCTTTAGCTTTAGTTAAATCGCGCTCTATATTTTCTTTGCTATTGGCATAGTCGGGAAAATTAGCAGCTGCATCAATCCAAACAAAACGAGGCTTAACCTCAACCTGCTGCTCAGGCTCATCCGTATCTTCTTCCCAAGGCCAACCAGGTATACCGTCATTGCTGTCTTTGCAAGCTCCTAACAAGAACATACAACACAAAACCGCAATGGTATTAGAATATCTAAAAAACTTCATCGCAAATAATTATTTTCCAATGGTTCATTTTGTAAAAATCCAGGAGACTCAGTTCTCCAAGACTCCTGGATATTCTTAATTAACTCAATTATTTCTGAATACAATCAGCAGAGAAACCACCGATAGTAGCACTATTATTGTCATAGTAATAAACGTAAATCTTGAAGCCGTTGGTAGCCGGAGCAATCAGCACGTCACCCGAAGCAGTCTTCGTGTCACCTTGCTGATACCAGTTCAAAGCATCGGCCTTGAACACCAGTGCTGGAGAGGTAAAGACATCATTACCCAAAGAGCCCTTGCTTGTGACATCATACAAATATACCTGAGGACCAACACCCCAATGCGGGAAGTGAGAGACAAGCAACATAGCCAGATAGTTAGCATTGTTGAACGTCTTAGTATCAAGACAGTTCTGGTTCTGTGCCCAGCTATTGCCACTGGTATTCGCCAACTGTGCGGCTATCTGATTGTTACCATTCAGATAAGTCAGAATATTGGCATCGTAGTATGACAAGAAATAGCCATCAGTAACATTAGTTGAAGCCGGAACTACAGAAGTCGAATTAACCGGAGCAGCTCCCCATGCTAAGCCCGTGGATGAAATATCGACAACTTCAGGAGTCTGGATTTCACCATTCTTCACTACAATACGTGTAAAGGCACTCGAGTTGGTCACTCCGCTAACACCATCATTCGTCAGGATAATGACTGCATTGCTTGTTACATCACCAATCACTTTCATCTTAGCACCCATAGGTAATCCTGCGGTATTAGTGAACGAGTAGAAAAGTTGAGGAGCATCCTTTACAGAAGAAGTCATGAAGATATTGCACTGGTCGCCTATGTCTACCTTGTTGCAGATAAGCAGATGTCCACCTTCATCACTTGTGACACAACCGGCTTGTGCCGAACCCAAATTAATAGTACCGCCCTTGCTACCTGTTTCCTGATTAAAGTAAAGAGGAGTCGTTCCGTCGCCCATGCAGACAACCAACTGTCCACCTACAACACCCAACGTAGGAGCATTGGTGTCATTCCAAGGAATACCAGCTCCAGCCGTCGCATCCAGATTGAACAGCTCTTCAAGAGGTGCATTGAATCCGTATGGAATCTTCTCCGGTATGGTCTTTCTAACTACATATTCTTTCTTGTCCACTCCATTATGAGCTACTACTGTAAACGTTACATCATCATTGTAATCTAAAGCCTCAACGCGCGGATCAGGAGTAATGGTAGCATGAGGCGACAAAGTAATATCAGCCAGACAAGAGTTCAAATCGTCCGCACTAATCAGCGAGATCGTATTCGAGCTATTATCAATGACACCGGATACAACTGGGTCAACCAGTGAAAAAGATAGCAGCTCGCATTTGTCAGACTTCGTACGTTCGCCCGTAATGCAAATCTCACGCTTCTCACCCTGAGCATTAGTGTATACAAAATAGTTATCTTTTGTAAGATCCAGTACCGTCAGGCTGGGTTCAATTGTACAATTAGGAGCTAACTCAGCCCTTACTCTAACGGCCGTCATATACGGTGTAGTCTCATCCTCACTATCTTCCGGATAGAACCACGGAATAGGTATTACATACTTGTCAGCCGAAGCATCTGTTATCGCATACTTTACAATCTCTTTATCGGTAAAAGGACCTGAAGTAAAGATAGCTGTAAGACTCGTAATACCTTGACGATCTGCTGTAGGGAGCACATACTCAGGCTCCTGGCAGGCTGTCATTATAGACAACAAGCCTAATAATAATAAATATATCTTTTTCATAATCATTGTTTTTAGATTTAATGGATATCCGTTACCACTTGAAGCAAGACGTTATCCATCCTCCTTATTATTTCCACTCCGGATATTGGGTAACAGCACTATTATTATCCAACTCTGATTGAGGCAATGGAAGGCGATACATCTTTTCCGGGAAGTTACGATCTTTGTCGTCACACGATACATAAGTGTACTTCAGATCTCCATTGGCTTGTTTCTCAATCTTCAAGCCATGAACCTGATAACCGTTCAAACCACCTTCTTCGTATGATTTTGCAGCAACGTTCCAACGACGCAAATCCCAATACCACTGTCCTTCATATGCCAATTCCACCTTACGCTCCTGAACAATGGCTTTCCAAAGCTTATCGCCACTCTTATCCGAATAAGGAAGTCCTACACGAGTACGTACCGTTCTGATAGCCTCATTAGCCCCAGCGTTATCGCCTGTTTGATAGCAAGCCTCAGCATAATTCAGCAAAACTTCAGCGTAGCGGATAACAGTCCAAGGTTGTGTACTCACATCGATATCAGCAAGATTATGATTCTCATCAACTAACTTACGCAAATAATAACCTGTAGTACTTCTGCCTTCGGGAGTTTTATCTTTATTCCACTGGCACCAACCGTCTAAACCATCCACAAAAGTCTCGATGGTACGACCTTTCCACGTAGCCCCGTTATAAAGGATGGTAGCCTGAAAACGTGGCTCCAGTTTGTCATAAGGAGGAGTATCAGTTACTCCTTCAGTGTTATGCCAGGTTGACCAGTCAGGGAAACCACCTTTAGCCAATTCATAAGATTCCACCATTTCCTGAGTAGGAGTACCATATCCACCACTATTTACACCAATCAGCTTATAGTCACCACCGGGAGTATAGTAAGTATCAAAGTCATGACCTATTGTCCGGTCAAAGCAATACTGCAAAATGGCTTCCTTATTACCATTCAGTATCGTTTTTGAATATGAATCTGCATAATTGCTTTCCAATGTATATCCCAGTTTCTGCACTTCTTCTGCTGCTGATTTGACTTTATCATAACGTTTTGCATAAAGCATTGCGCGGGTCAGAAAAGCATAAGCAGCACCTTTGTCTATACGTCCTTTGGCGTTTGCTTGATCAGGCAAATGGGTGGCAGCATAATTCAAGTCTTCTTCCACAAAGTCCCAACCGGCCTCTTCTGAACTCAACGCCTTGTCACGAACGATCTGTGTCATGTCTTCATTATAAATAATCACTTCCTTGTAACGCTTGAGTAAGTCAAAATACAAGAAAGCACGGATGAAACGCATTTCTGCTTCAAAACGTTCAGCATCGGCACTGCTGAATGTACCATACTTATGCAGATTGGAAAGGTTTTCATTCGTACGACGCACATACTCGTACAGATTTTCCCAATTGCCAAGATAGGTACTTACATAAGAAGGCTGTAAGGTCGTACCCCCGTAAGCTATCTCACTGGGAATAAAACAAAGAGCATTATAATTGTAGGAACCATACTTCAGTTCATCGGTCAAAGCTTCGGTCATACCGGCAGCACATTCTTCCAAAGCAAAATTACTTAAATTATAAAAGTACTTATATAACTCATTGACAGCATATTCAGCATCTGTAGTGGTACTCCACAGCATCTTATCCGAAATACTATTAGTCGGAGTCATATCCAAGAAATCATTGCAAGAGCTCAATCCGAATGAAGCTCCCAATATACATAAACCTATTATTCTTGCTTTCATAGACTATACGTTTTTTAGAATGTTAATGAAATACCACCCATCACTGTTCTCTGCTGCGGGTAATAACCATTGTTTACTCCCGGCGATTCCGGATCAATGCCTTCGGGCAGACCACTAATGGTGAACAAGTTCGAACCTTCTACAAAGATGCGGAGATTCTGAATGTTAATTTTCTGCATCCATTGACGCGGGAATGTATAGCCGAACTGAGCTGATTTCAGACGAATATATTTACCATCGCGCAGCCAGAATGTTGAAGCCAGTCCATTATCTCCCCCATGTCCCGGGCTACCCAGAGTTATACGCGGGAAGGTACCATTCGGGTTGTCGATACTATAAGCATTTTCCACCAGATACAAAGGAGAATTAGAACCTTCCTTGAACGTCTGTGTCCAGATTGTGTTATCATCATAACCATTGTAATAGGTTCCGGTCAGAGATACATCAAACAAAGCACCACCCGTAAACTGAGCATTGAAGTCGAAGCCATACCAAGAACAGTTCAAGTTCAAACCATAAGTCAGCTCAGGACGATTGCTGCGACCTACACGAGCTTTATCATCTTCCGAAATTTTTCCATCTCCATTTAAGTCCTTATACTTGATATCGCCTACATTTGGACGTGTTCCATACCAGGCAGAGTTGGTAATTTCTTCTTCCGAACGGAACAGACCTTCAGCCACCCATGCCATCGTAGCACCATAAGGAGTACCAGTAACTTTACGCCATTCCATGATATTAGGACTGTCAGGGTATCGTAACCAACGTGTTTTAGCATAAGTAATATTGGCACTTATACCATAGGTAAAGGGCTTACCACCTAACTGGAATGATTTACGATGTGAAACCAGAATATCTACACCTTTACTATCAATCTTATTATAGTTGGCATAGGTCTGATAGTAGCCACCCATCGAAGGAGGATAATCACCACCCATTGCTGTCAGGATATCGTAAGTATAGTTATAGAATGCATCGAATTCCATTCCCAGCATACCATTCCACATTGTGAAATCGAAACCTGCATTCCAAGACAATGTTTTCTCCCAAGTCAAATTAGGATTAGCGATCACATTCGTATAATAAGCAGGTGACAAGACTCCGTTGATAAGGACATTGGTTCCCGCAACATACTGATTCAAGAAAGAATAAGGATTCACAGAGTCATTACCCAACAAACCGACAGAAGCACGAATCTTCAAGTCATCAATGAAGTCAAGATTCTCCATAAAGTTTTCCTCCGACAGACGCCAGCCTAAAGAAGCCGACGGGAAGAAACCCCACTGCTGCCCTGTCATTCCGTAGAATTTATAAGAGCCATCGTAACGACCGGTAAACTCTGCCAAATACTTGTTGCTATAATCGTATTTCAAACGGAAGACATAACCGGCAGAACGCGAAGCATCGCTCGAACCTGCAACAGGATTCTTGGTTGCAACACCATAATCCAATTCTGGGAGTTGAGCAAATGGCAGATTCTGCGCATAAGCAGAGAAGTTATTGGATTTGTAATCACGACCTTCTACCAAGAGCATAGCATCTACATTATGTTTGCCGAATGAATGAATATAATTGATGCTAGCCTGACCGACCAACTGTTCATAAGTAGATTGACCTTCACCGATATTGATACCTTGGTCTGTTCCACGAGGATCGGACTTCATACTCCAACCGCTTACATTATCGTACACCATCGTAGAATAAGGAGTATTCAAATTTTTATTATGTGAAGTTCCATAATTATAAGAACCGCTAATCTTCAGCGACAATCCCTTTACCCAAGGTACATCGTAACTTAACGAGAAGTTTGACTGTAAGTCAAAGCTACGGGTATCTTTACTTCCTGACTCATAAATGGCTGCCAACGGACTGTTGGGCAATGAAGTGTTGTTTTGTAAAGCAGCAGTGTACAGTCCATCATATTGAACAGGCAAGTAAGGATGCATCTGAATTGTCTGACGCGCAACAGACAACCAGCCTTGCTCCCCCAAATAAGAATCGCTATCCGTTCCACCAGAAGCGTAGCCCGGCGTATGACGACGACCAACATTACCGGCTACACCTAATGTAAAATGGAAATTCTTGGCAAAGTCCGACTCTATGTTAGTACGTACATTGTAACGGCGATAATTGAAGTTATCGATATTACCGTCCTGACCCAGGTAACCCACCGAAGTAAAATAATGCATTTTTTCATTACCACCTTGTACTGTTACGCTATGCTTCTGAGTGAAACCCGTACCAAATACTTTATCAATATAGTCCACGTTGTCCCATCCATCGGTTGGATCACCATTGGTCATAGCCTCCACATTCTTTTTTGTGAAATGAGGTACATACTGACTACGGTCGGTAATAGCACCACTGGCCAACTGATCCATCATCTCTGCCATATTATAATAGTATGCAAACTGGGGACCATTCATAAATTTCGGGAAGTTGGCATTCATAGAAGCACCAAAAGAAGCATCATAAGTAACCTTTGTCTTACCAACTTCACCCTTCTTGGTTGTTACGATAATAACGCCACCGGCACCCTTCAGGCCGTATACGGCAGCCGATGCACCATCCTTCAGAACAGATACACTTTCAATGTCGTTCGGGTCGAGGTCATTGATATTGTCTACAGGGAAACCATCCACAATGTAAGCTACATTATAAATAGAGCCACGAATCTTCAAAGAAGCCTGGTCCAAGCCCGGTTCTCCAGACTCTTGCACTGAAGAAATACCCGGCAACCGGCCACCCAGCAACTGAGATACATTGGTAGATGGTGCCTTCAGCAACTCCTCACCTTTCATGGCTGAAACGGCACTGGTCAATGAACTTTTCTTTTGCGTACCATAACCAACGACAACTACTTCATCAAGCAACTCAGCATCAGCCTTCATCTGTACATTAATGACCGTGCGCCCAGCCACTTTGTACTCTTTCGTCTTCATGCCGACAAAAGAAAAGACAACTACATCACTGCTTTTTACTTTCAACGAATACTTTCCTTCAACATTCGTAATCGTACCATTACCGGTACCTTTTACCAATACGCTCACACCCAGCAAGCCTTCTCCAGTATCATCCGATACCACTCCTGTCAAAGTTATATCCTGTGCATGAATGCCCAAGGGATATAATAAGAGCATCAATAATGAGAATGAAAGAATTCTCATCCACCTAAAACTTCCTATAGGATCTTTGATAAAGTCTCTCATAAGTCCGTTTTTTTAAATTAATAATATTTATTTGGCTAACACTTTTCACTCAATTCTTCCAACACTTTCCAGCACTGATACAATCCGCGAGGAACATGAAAGCAACCTTTCCACTTGCCACCCTTCAAAGGCAACAGCACCTCACCGCGACGGTTCAGGTAGCCATACCATTCGGGATATTCCTGGTCTTTGAAGTGAGACCATACATAGTCGTGTACCTTCTCGAACCATTCCAGACATTGTTTATCACCCGTCAGACAATAACCCTTCAGCAATGAAATCAAGGTCTCGATATGTACCCACCACAGTTTCTGGTCCCATTCCAGCTGCTGAGGAGGATTACCCAGACGATCCATGAAATAGTAGATACCACCGTATTGCTTGTCCCAACCATAGTTGAGCATGGTTAGTGTAATGTTCTTTGCCTTCTCTATCAAGTCGGGACGATTCAGACGTTTGCCCAAATCCATAATAAACCACATAGCCTCAATGGCATGACCGGGAGTAACCTGACGGCCTTCGAAAGAGTCGGACAATGAACCGTCGGCCAGTACATTCTCTACAATAATACCGCCTAATTCAGGACGATAAAATACATCCATCACCTCATGGATGCAGGTATCCATAGTCTTCACCAAGAAATCTTCATCGAGCAAATGTTCGATTTCCAATGCCAGATTACAAAGAATCATGGGCAGGGCGAAACCTTTCAAATCGCGAGTACCGGGATGGAGTTTGTTCCATTTACCCTTCGGATTATCCACCTTCGACAGAATGATGTCGAAAGTCTTCTTGGCAATATCAGCATATTCCTGCTTGCCGGTAGCTAAACTTAACTGTCCGAAAGCCATTGTAGCAAACGTATAAGAGAAAATATTATAAGGTTCTACCAAAGGATGCCCTTCACGGTCGAGCGAGAAATACCAGTTGTAATTACCATCGTGACCGTACTTTCTCAGGAACTCACCACCCTGAATGGCACAGTCGAGCCACTCCTGTCGTTTCTCTACCTTATTATAGAGCATGGAAAACATCCAGACTTCACGGCCTTGCAACCAGATAAACTTATCCGTATCAAACACTTCACCATTGCGCTTCAGGCAAGTGAAATAGCCGCCAAACTCCTTATCCTGAGAATGCTGTAACCAGAAAGGAAGCACACTCTCCATAAGTTCTGTTTTGTACTGTTCTGCTAATCTTTTGAAATTCATAATAATATATTTATTAGGTCGATAACTTTTATCCAATAACGTTTTATGTTTTCAGTCAACTTACCGATACTTCCAGCTATCAGCATGGTTGCCTTTTAGTCATTTTGGGGAATGGACTGTTCTGTCATATCTGAACAAGAAGCCACTCGATACAATCATAATCGAATAAGAATAATTTATATTCGACTTTATCATTATTAAATTTATACTTTCAGCCATCGGAGCATTCCGAGCAAACAGCAGGAGTTTCGTTTCAGTTTCACAGATTAAAGTCAACAGTATCAACAACTAAGGACAATAAGAAACAGACAAAACAAAGATGAGCGATGGCTTATTGAAAAATACCTATTAAATATTATTTGATTTCGAAATATTTTATATTTAGTATATAAATGAAAATACCTGTAGATAAGTCAACTGTGGATTCATAAAATAAGAGAACCCAGACGTAGTGCTTTCGTCATAACCTGCATACTTACCAGTTCAAATTTCATATATGGCTTATTAAACTTAACAAGAGGGAAATTCTGATGAGGAATATCATGCGATATTTCATCGAGAAAAGTACCTATAATCTTCAATCCGTTCGACTTAGGAACTATCAACCCAATTACATCATCAACTGGTATAGCAACCAGATATTCCATTCCATCAGGCGAAGCTTGAAGCAAAGATGGCATCACCAACAACGGAGTGTCTGCCAATACAGATTCCTTTAAGAAATCTCTCCAACCCTTTGTTTTCATATTCTTCATAGCTTTCTTAGCAGCTTTACTATGTTTTCAGCACAAATATAAACACATTTATAAAATAAACAAAAAGTTAATAATATTAATTATTATATTTCTAATAAAATTCGAATAACATTTATTATATAAGTTCACAAGAAGCTGAATAAATAAAGGAATATACCAAATTTTCAAGTAATATATATAATATCCAAAGTGAATTAACCCTTATCAAAATCAGTCAAAGACTTTTAATATCTCTGCGAAATAACCAAATGAGAAAACAAAATGATGATCTAAACATTATAGATTGAAAATAGAATCAAAAATATCACACTAATAAAGAGAAGAGAATCATTACATATGATTAATCTATAATGATAATTCTATATTTTATTTACCAATATTTCATCAACCTCATTACCCCATAAAAAAAGAAAACCCCGGTGCATCGCTGCAACGGGGAAATTTAACAATAATAGATGTATAGAAAATTCGAGTTATCAATTATACCAGTCATCTAAAGATCCATGAATATAGTTCAATGTTGCATCCCAGATGTTTGTACCCTGGTAACCTCTCAAAGCACTCCACCATCAAAAATAACTTACTGAATGAAATTATTAATCTGATTAGCCGGATTCAAAGGCTGCTGATCGGATAAAACCAAGTTCTTGACCATGTGCAAGGTTCCCTGCTTGTATTTCTGGAAATGTTTCGATGCGATGTGCGACTGATAAGCAGCCTGACTGGCATAAGTTTCCAGAATCGTTATCCTACAGGGATTTTCCTTTTCGGCAACTGCATACATGGTCAGTACTCCCGGTTCGATCCGCAAAGAAACCTCTCCCACTTCAGTAGCATACTTCATGTATTCTTCCAGATATTCCGGATAGACCTCTATCTTAGACAACCGTACAATTCCATCGGAAGCCATCGGCAGTTTGGCACACATACCTGTTTTTTCATCCAAATTCAGGCATTTACCAATAACCTCTCCTGTAGCCAGATAAGAGTAAGTCGGGAACTCAAACAATACGGGCTTCAGCCGGGTGTAATCCAGTTTGCCGTCAGCCCCCAAAACCTCTGGACTGGCATATGTATTGACTACCGAGCAGATAAAGTTGTCGAAGCCATCAGTTTCATAAATATCCTCCACATCACATTCCATTGTCAAAGGAGATTCATCGATTACCGGAGTACCGTTCTCTCCGAAATGGAAAGCAAACACTTTCGACTTGTCGACAGAGGCTCCGCTGACGCTCCCTACATAATCGGCCTTAGGCAGCATACTCCGGCTCACTAAATTGATAGAAAGTTTCTTCGACTTCTTGATTCCTCGATTCGTATAATGCTGCTTACTCATGCTTACCAGTATACGGTCATGCCCTATGATTCCCGTATGTCCGACGACCAGCCAATTTACTTTTCCTTCTACCTCGGCACCAATCACCGTCATCGGTTTCGGATAAAGTGCCAGCAGACTTCCAAGATTCTTCTTTTCCATACTTACTTCATTTTGTTGTTTCACCTGTTTTCTTTCATTCGTAGTACACGAACACAAAAGGACTAACAGCAGTCCCAATATCAATAATATCTGTTTCATCTCTTTCTTATTTATCAATCTGACTTTCTGTAAACGGATCGGCACGATGTCCCATCAGATCTATTTTAGCATAGTCGCGGTCGAACTCTTCTATCTCCCATGCAGAAAGACGAACTTTTCCCGCCCCAAGAAAATCGTCCAAATGATCGGGATTGGTTGTTCCCGGAATAGGAGCAATCCAAGACTTGCGCGAAAGCATCCATACAAGCGCGAACTGCGCGGGGGTAATACCTTTACGTTCTGCCCATCGTTGCACCAGATATACCAAAGGCCTGTTGTGTTTCAATGCTTCCGACTGGAATTGCGGCAGGTTCCAGCGTCGGTCGTTTCGGGAAAAGGTACTATCTTCGTGAATGACTCCAGTAAGAAAGGCACGTCCCAACGGACAATAAGGCACAAAGCCTATACCCAATTCTTCGAGCGTCGGGAAGATTTTTGTTTCCGGTTCGCGCCACCAGATAGCATACTCGCTCTGTACCGCCGAAAGCGGACAAACAGCATGGGCACGCCGGATGGAACGGGCACTTGCCTCGGACATACCCCAATGCAAGACTTTTCCCTCTTGCATCAACTCTTTTACCACTTCGGCAACTTCTTCTACAGGTACATTCGGATCAACGCGATGCTGATACAAGAGGTCGATGTGGTCGGTACGAAGGCGCTTCAGCGAGCCTTCCACAGCCCGACGGATATGATCGGGACGACTGTTTAAGGCCGTAGGTTCCCCTTCTTCTACTCCAAAGCCGAACTTTGTTCCTATTTTTATTTTACTACGAAACGGCTGTACAGCCTCTCCTACCCACTCTTCACTGGTATGAGGACCGTACACTTCTGCTGTATCGAAAAAAGTTACTCCATTATCGTATGCCCGACGAATCAAAGCAATCATATCTTGTTTTTCGTATTTGCCACCATAATAACCTACCATCGGCAGACAACCCAGTCCGATAGCAGACACTTCCAGATTTCCTAGTTTCCGGCGTTCCAGATTATCCGATGGATTTCTTTCCTCATGATACCCGTCCGATGAAACGGACTGCGCAAAAGTTTTTGACACTCCCGTCCACATACC
Organism: Phocaeicola sp. HCN-6420; assembly: GCF_037890145.1. NCBI lineage: Bacteria > Pseudomonadati > Bacteroidota > Bacteroidia > Bacteroidales > Bacteroidaceae > Phocaeicola > Phocaeicola sp. HCN-6420. The sequence continues at coordinate 58,875 of NZ_JBBKBJ010000015.1, read as the reverse complement.
AACCGCTGATATTGCTGCCAAAGATGACATTTTCAAAAAATTTCTTCTATCCATAAACTTTCAATTAATTACCATAAGACTCTACATGCCAACATTTTACTACCACAAAAATACTAAGCGATATAAAATCGGACGTAACGATATCCATGAACTTCATACCGTTTTTACTGATTTCACCGCCTTCACACACTATCTTTTATGAGAATAACGTATTTTTGTATATAGCATATTGAAGTAAAATCGCAGGAAGCCATGAGTAAGATTATGAAAATAAAAGACGTAAGCGACTACAGCCGCTACCTCGGACATACCGACCGGCATCCGTTGGTCAGTGTCATCAATTACGCAGAAGTATCGCCCATACGACATAGCCTGAACAATTATAGTGTATATGGTATTTTCTTTCACGACCAGCAAGACATTGATCTGACATACGGATGTGGTAAATACGATTACAAGAGTGGAACTGTAATTTGTGTCGCTCCCGGACAAATTGGCGGAAAAGAGGATAACGGCGAACGGGTCATGCTGACCGGCTGGGCATTGCTTTTCCATCCTGACTTATTGCGAGGCACTCCTCTTTGTAAAAACATCAAACAATATACATTCTTCGATTACCGTGTTCACGAAGCATTGCACATGACGGATGAGGAACACGACATATTCGTTTCACTCATGCAGCAAATAAGGAATGAACTGCAAAAGCCACACGACGAACTACAGAATGCTATCCTGATAGCATATATCGAGCTGGTACTAAATTTCTGCCAGCGCTTCTACAACCGGCAGTTCACTACCCGAAAACTAGAAAACTCCGACATTCTCATGAAGTTCGATAATTTATTGAATGATTATTATGAAAAGAATACACAACTTACACTTGGACTGCCTACCGTCCAGTATTGTGCCGATAAACTGTGCATGTCGCCTAATTACTTTGGAGATGTAATCAAAAAAACAACTGGTGACACGGCAAGCAATTACATCCGTCAGCACGTTATTCAACGCGTGAAAAATGAGTTAGCCACTGGAGCAAGCATTGTACTGGTAGCCGACGACCTAGGCTTCAAGTACCCACAACATCTCAGTCGGATGTTTAAACAACAAACGGGGAGCACCCCATCGGAATACAGCGAACGCTTGCGCCAAAAATAAATTTTCAGCTTGTTTTATTCAAATCACCTAAGTGAATCTATCGCCCCACCTTAGTGAAACGATAGCCTCACTTAGGTGAAACTTTATCTTCACCTAGGTGAAAAGATTATATGCTGCCCGCCGAAATCTCTCTCAAGCCGAAAATCCAGCAATATAGCAAGCTGGCATTCCGACAGGCAAGCAAGAAAAGGCGAGTTAAGCTTCAGCCAGTCCCGGATGCGTCATGGGGATTCCCAACGCATCTGCTACTCCTTGACCATACTTCTTATCTGCTTTCATGCAGTTCCGGATATGGCGGAGCTTTATCTCTTCCGGAATATCTCCCATCGATCTCGCCGTATTCTCAAACAAAGCCTGCTGCTGGACAGGGCTCATCAGGTGGAACAAGTCGCCTACCCGAGAATAATAGTCGGAATCGTCTTCTCGGTATTTCCACTGATAAGCAGCTCCATCCACTTCCAAAGGTGGCTCCTTATATTCCGTTTGGTTCTACCATTCACCGTAACTGTTCGGTCCATAGCCTAAAGTAGAGCCATGATTACCATCTACATGCATCTGTCCGTCACGATGATACATGTTCAGGAACGGACAGTGACTACGGTTTACCGGAATCTGATGGTGGTTTACTCCCAAACGGTAGCGCTGGGTATAGCCGATTTGGTGCAGATACCCATTCTTTGCAACGACCATTTAACTTCCCGAGGCTTTCTATTCTGACCACAAGAGAGTTACCGTAAAAAATCGGCATTGGCCTTTGCAGAGTTTTTGCTGAATGTAGCTGAGGGCAGATAAGCCATCATCGAAACAAGGTAAAATAGTATCTTATTACTGCAAGCTACCAGTCAGACTTTCTAAATAAATAAAAAATTCCGATAAACAAGAATTATTCTCTCGCTTACCGGAATATCATAAAAGTTATAACTCTCAGTGACAGGTTCTATTAGCGTAAGCGTTCGTATGCCTTTACCAACATTTCATCTTTTCCAATAGCACGAATAGCCAACCAATTCAATATAATTGAAATAAGAGGAAGGCACAATGTCCATGCAGGCGTAAAGCTTCCACAATCTTTTAATGTTCCCCAAACAAAAACCGCCACAGTTACATAATAACCTATCAGTACAATGCTACTGAACAATGTCAGGCGAATCTGTAACATACGCTTTCTATAAAGAAAAATAGTAATAAGCGATATAAATGCTACGACCACAAGAATAGCAAATAAAGCCCACGGTGCATAGTTCATGTTTCCATCCGGTGCTACTACTGCAAGATTTGTCATATCCGAAACACTTGTGTCCGTATAAAAATGGCCGACAGGGAAAGACATCATCACTACCATCAATATGGCAACGATAAGTAAATAAACAGTCTGAATACGTTGTATCATAATAAAAGAATAATTTAAAGGAGAAAGGATAAATAAAAAACACAGAAGCGCATTATCACCCATACTGAAAATACACTGTAGCGATATGCGTTTCTGTGTTCAAACAATATATCCTTATTGCAGTTTTTCTTTTTCTTTAGCAGGATTTCTGTAATATACCTTACCTTCTATATACTCCTGAGTAGCAATCAAAGTAGGTTTTGGCAGTTTTTCATAATAACGTGAAATTTCAATCTGCTCTCTGTTCTCGAATACTTCCTCCAGATTATCGTTGTAAGAAGCAAATTCTTGTAATTTCTTTGACAAGTCATTCTTCATTTCTACCGCAATCTGGTTTGCACGTTTACCGATGATTGCAACTGTTTCATAGATATTACCAGTATCTTCACACAGTTCCATCAAGTCACGAGTTACGGTATTGGTAGGAGCGTTTGTCTTTTTGTAATCCATAATTTTTTATTTAATTATAAACCTTGATTAATTTTCGTCTTTCACAAATTTACTTGCATCTTTAAAAATTTGTTCCACCTCATTTTTATACTTACTTTCCAGGAACTCATTGATAAATGCATAATATTCATCGATTGTTTCACGCATACGGTCTTCCTTCTTTTCAGGAACACTTTCCTTTGCCATGTCATACTTTGCACGTAAAATCAAAATGGAAAGATCTTCCCGTCTCTTTGTATAAGGATATTCACGTAAAATATTCTGCGCAGTAACTACAGCTGCCAGATAATTATTACCTGTACTACTATACACCGTATTACCTGTATACGATCCTAAATCATAATATAACTTAGCTGACAAGAATTCTTTTTCTACCAGCTTATCCTGCAACTCAAAAATCATGTTCTGAGCCAGTTCCTTACGGTCACTTTCAGGGAAATATTCCATAAACATCTGCAATTCCTCAATAGCTTTATAGGTACTGCTCTGATCCAAACGAGGCTCCGGCGTATCCAAATACAAAGCTTTTCCGCTGTAGAAACGGGCCAATTCTGTATACGTTCCGCGAGGATAAGTCGTATAATATGTATTAAAATAATGAGAAGCTGTTATATAATCTCCCTGATTATAGTAAGTCATCGCCAACATATATGCTGACTCCTCCGCATTGCTCGTTCCCTTCATTATCAAGGCAAGATCTTCGAGAAGAGTAGCAGCTTTACTGTTTTGTCCTTTAGCAAAATAACTTTTTGCAGCTTCATATTTATATTCGTTGTCCGTGCACTTCAGCACTTTATTGTACTCTCCGCATGAAGACAAAACCCCAGCAGAAAGGATAGCCATAACGATGTACTTTTTCATGTTTATCAATATAGATGTGCAAAAGTACTCTTTTCCGACGAATAATGCAATAACTCAATGTTTTTTAATACAAAATTTACACTCCTGCGCCATCAGATGAAAATAATGTGTATTTTTACACTCCTATTAAAATATATACATAATGAACTTCGAACTTGTATCAGAATATCAGCCAACCGGAGACCAGCCGGAAGCTATCGCACAACTTACAGAGGGAGTTAAAGCAGGTATCCCGGCACAAACGCTACTGGGTGTCACCGGCTCTGGCAAGACATTCACAATAGCGAATGTTGTCAAGAATATCAATAAACCGACATTGATATTAAGCCATAATAAAACTCTGGCGGCACAATTATATGGAGAGTTCAAGAGTTTTTTTCCACATAATGCCGTAGAATATTATGTATCTTATTATGATTATTACCAACCGGAAGCATATTTACCTTCCACCGATACTTATATAGAGAAAGATCTCGCCATCAATGAAGAAATAGACAAATTACGTCTTGCTGCTACGTCTGCATTACTTTCTGGAAGAAACGATGTCATTGTTATCTCGTCAGTGTCATGCATTTATGGTATGGGAAATCCTGCCGATTTCTATAACAATGTAATAGAAGTCAAAAAAGGCAAACTGCTGGATAGAAATGTTTTTCTGCGCCGATTGGTAGATAGCTTGTATGTACGCAATGACATAGAATTGAATCGAGGCAATTTTCGTGTAAAAGGGGATACTGTCGACATTTATCTTGCTTATACAGATAATCTGCTACGTGTCATGTTCTGGGATGACGAGATTGATGCCATTGAAGAAATAGATCCCGTTTCCGGCCACCGGATAGGAAGTTTCGACGAATATAAGATATACCCTGCCAACCTTTTCATGACAACGAAAGAAAGTACACTACGGGCTATTCATCAGATAGAAGATGACCTGACCAAACAGGTTGCTTTTTTCGAAGAACAAGGTAAAACCTATGAAGCTAAACGCTTATATGAACGTGTCACCTATGACATGGAAATGCTTCGGGAATTGGGGCATTGTTCCGGTATTGAGAATTACTCCCGCTATTTTGACGGTCGTGAACCAGGTAGTCGCCCTTATTGTCTGCTGGACTTCTTTCCCAAAGATTTCCTGATCGTCATAGACGAAAGCCACGTAAGTGTTCCGCAGATACGCGCCATGTACGGAGGCGACCGGGCCCGTAAAGAGAACTTGGTGGAATATGGTTTCCGCTTACCTGCTGCCATGGATAACCGTCCCTTAAAGTTTGAAGAATTTCAGGAACTGGCCAAGCAGGTTATTTATGTAAGTGCAACTCCGGCCGACTATGAATTGATACAGAGCGAAGGTGTAGTGGTAGAACAAGTAATCCGACCGACAGGACTTCTCGATCCGATAATAGAGGTACGCCCCAGCATGAATCAAGTAGATGACTTAATGGAAGAAATCCAGCAACGCATTGAACAGGAAGAACGTGTCCTTGTCACCACACTAACCAAACGCATGGCGGAAGAATTAACCGATTACCTGCTTCGCCATAACATTCGTTGCACTTATATACATAGTGAAGTGGAAACATTAGAACGTGTACGTATCATGGAAGATCTTCGACAAGGTGTTTACGATGTATTGGTCGGAGTGAATCTGCTGAGAGAAGGACTGGATTTGCCGGAGGTTTCACTTGTTGCCATTTTAGACGCCGACAAAGAAGGCTTTCTTCGCTCCCACCGTTCACTTACGCAGACAGCTGGACGTGCGGCCCGAAATGTAAACGGAAAAGTTATCATGTATGCAGATAAAATAACTGACAGCATGAAACAAACCATCGATGAGACAAACCGCCGGCGAGAAAAACAGCTGGCCTACAACGAAGCACATGGTATTACTCCCCAGCAGATTAAAAAAGCCAGAAATAACGCACTGCTTGACAACACAGGAGGAGAAGCAAATCCGAACAGCAAGGAACTTAAGGCATATACAGACAGTCCTGAGCAAATGCATGCTGCTGCCGACCCAATTGTGCAATACATGTCAAAAGAGCAGTTACAAAAGAGTATGGAACGTACGCGGAAACTTATGCAAGAAGCTGCTAAAAAGCTCAACTTCATTGAAGCTGCCCAATACAGAGACGAACTGCTGCGGCTTGAAGACTTATTAAAAGACAAGTCCTAAAATTCCATCAAGATTAAAAGATTTCCACTTAAAAAAGACAAGCAACAAGAACTATATTTACCGGCAAGATAGAACCGGGAGATATAGTTCTTATTGTCCTGAAGAGATAAAAAAACAATCACCCCGAACAAAACAAGTATATTGTCTGTCCGGGGTGATTCTTTATATAACGCTTGTATTATTTCTCAATATCAATACCCTTATTGCGTAATGTCATTGCCATCAGGCGCAAATAATCGCTGTACTGCTTTTCAGTCAAAGTACCTTTCATCAACTTCAGATTTCCATACACAGCATTACGAATCTTCTGATTACTGTTTTTCTTTGAGCTGTTTGCCATCTCCATCTGTTCCTGAAAATAGTCGCAAATATTAGCAACTTCTTCATGTTGCTGAGAAGAAAGTTTCAAATACTGTGTCAATTTCGCCTTGTTAATAGCGCCATCCCATTTTTCAGTAACCTTAATTGTATCATTTGCACCGTTAGCAAATACAGAAACAGAAAAAGTCAATGCCGCTACTAATGTAAATCCTAATTTTCTCATAATACCTAATTTTAATGTTACCTAAAAACTTTGTTACCTTAAATACTTATACTTATTAAATCTAGTTTAGCTTGAGCTCAATCCTTTTACCGCAACAAAGGTAGAAAATATATTCTACAACATACAAATGAATCTACTTAAAAATGCATTACACATATCATTTATTGATATAAATCAAACAAACCATATCATAACAGGTATCAATGCAACACTTTTGTAACATCAAGTTATTATTTCAATTAAATCATTGACTTTTTGAAATGCGATACACAGCAAAATCATATACATAAAGTTCCCATATTGAAGATTATTGCTTACCCACAACAATACACTTCCCCAAAAGGAGCATCACCGTTTTGACAAACCTTAAAAATATCCTATTTTTGCATACAATAAAACCAAAAGAAGTCAATATGAAGAAACATGTTATTTTATTAACGCTGGCAATTCCTCTATTAGGACTGTCATCATGTATGAGTATCTTCTCCAGTTCGCAACAGCCCATAACCATTACAGGAGAAAATGGAATCAAACTGTATGATGCAACAAATAATGTAAAACTTGCAGAAATCAAAGAAGGAGAATCTACTACAATCAAGTTAAAGAAGAAACTTTCCGATAAAACCATTATAGCCAAGAAAGAGGGTTATAAAAACACTCCTTTTGTCATAGAATCGGCTTTCAATGCAAAATCATTGTGGAATATATTATTCTGGCCAGGATTCCTGATTGACTTAGGTACAGGAAAAATCAACAAATATGATCCGGTTATTTATAATATAGAAATGGAGAAAGAATAAATATCTATTAATAAAAAAGCCTTTGACTTACATCAAAGGCTTTTTTTATTAGTGTTTAGAAACTTGTCAGATTATCCGCCGAAGTTATCATACATGATAGAAGAGCTTTCTACGCCCAGGCTATCAAGCATGTTAACCACAGCTTTTGACATCGGACCAGGACCACACATGTAGTATTCGATGTCTTCTGGAGCTTCGTGATCTTTCAGGTAAGTGTTGTACATAACCTGATGAACGAATCCCGGAGTATACTTCACGCCCGCTGCATCGGCTGCCGGATCCGGACGGTCGAGTGCCAAATGGAAGTGGAAATTCGAGAAGTCCTTTTCCAACTGCAAGAAGTCTTGCAGATAGAATACTTCATTCAATGCACGAGCACCGTAGAAGTAATGAAGTTCACGATCTCTCGTATTCAGAGTACGAGTCATATGCATAATCTGTGCACGAAGCGGAGCCATACCGGCACCACCACCTACCCAGATCATTTCCTTCTTAGAGTTGAAGATCGGGTGGAAGTCACCGTAAGGACCACTCATCAATACCTTATCACCTGGTTTCAGGGTAAAGATATAAGAAGAAGCGATACCCGGCATTACATCCATAAATCCGCTACGGTCTGGTTTGAACGGCGGAGTAGCGATACGAACGGTCAACATGAACACATCACCTTCAGCCGGATAGTTAGCCATTGAGTAAGCACGGATTGTTTCTTCCTCGTTTTTACATTTCAGCTTAAACAAACCGAATTTTTCCCATGAAGGCAAGTATTCCTTACCGATAAGATCTTTATCGATATCCTTGTCATAATCCATTTCATATTTAGGAATCTTAATCTGAGCATAAGAACCCGGAATGAAGTCCATGTGAGCACCCTTAGGCAACTGCACCTTGAATTCCTTGATAAAGGTAGCCACGTTCTTGTTAGAGATAACCGTACATTCGTATTCTTTTACGCCCATTACAGATTCAGGTACCTTGATAGACAAGTCACCTTTCACCTTCACCTGACAGCCCAGACGCCAGTGGTCTTTCTGCTGTTTGCGGCTGAAGTGGCTCACTTCAGAAGGCAGGATTTCTCCTCCACCTTCTACGACCTGACATTTACACTGTCCGCAAGAGCCCTTACCACCACAAGCAGATGGCAAAAACACTCCGTTTACAGCCAATGTATTCAGCAATGTAGAGCCAGACTCTACTTCCATTTCTTTATCGCCGTTGATAGTCAATTTTACATTACCGGAAGCAACGAGAAACTTCTTTGCCACCAGCAAGATGACTACCAGCACCAGAATAGTCACCAGGAATACTCCAATGCTTGCTAAAATAAAATTCATATCCATTGTCTATTCCTTTCCTATTAGATGTTCAAACCAGAGAAACACATAAATGCCATTGCCATCAGACCTACAGTGATAAATGTGATACCCAAGCCTCTCAACGGAGCAGGTACATCAGAGTAAGCCATCTTTTCACGAATAGCAGCCAAGCCCACAATAGCCAGCAACCAGCCCAGACCTGAACCCAATGCATAAGAAATTGAATCCCATACATCACCGATGAACTTAGAGTCCGACGGAGTCAGGTTGATACGCTGCTGCATGAACAGTGAAGCACCCATGATAGCACAGTTTACAGCAATCAACGGCAAGAATATACCCAGTGAAGCATACAGTGAAGGACTGAAACGTTCTACGATCATTTCAACCAACTGTACAATAGCGGCAATCACGGCAATAAAGAGGATGAAGCTCAAGAAGCTCAAATCGATACCCAGAATACCATCAGCAGCCAGCACCTTAGTCTGGAGCAGATAGTTCACCGGCAGTGTAACCACCAGCACGAAGGTAACGGCAATACCCAGTCCCAGTGCGGTCTTTACATTCTTCGATACAGCCAGATATGAACACATACCCAAGAAGAATGCAAAAATCATATTGTCCACAAAGATAGAGCGGACTAATAAACTTATAAAATGTTCCATAATCTTGTTTTAATTGAGAACCTTCCGCAAAACGAGAAAACCCCGCCTACGAACAAGTTCTTCATTGAATAACTATTATTCTTTATCTTGCAATTCTTTGTGTTTAGCACGCTGATACCAAATAAGACATGCTACGATGATCAATGCCATAGGAGGCATCAGCATCAAGCCGTTGTTTACATAGCCAGCGCTCTTTATTGCATCATAGTTCAGAATGTTGAAACCAAGCAATGTACCAGAACCCAGCAACTCACGGATAAATGCAACCATTACCAGAATCTTTGCATATCCAAGACCGTTTCCGATACCATCCAAACAAGATTCCCACGGACCATTAGCCATGGCAAATGCTTCCAGACGTCCCATCAGGATACAGTTGGTAATAATCAGACCAACGTATACAGACAACTGTACACTTACATCGTAAGCAAAAGCCTTCAACAATTCACTTACAATAGTTACCAATGCGGCAACAACAACCAACTGCACGATAATACGGATACGGTTAGGAATTGTTTTACGGATCAACGAAATCACAACATTAGAGAAAGCTGTAATAATGGTAACAGAAAGTCCCATTACGATAGCAGGCTCCAACTTAGAAGTAACTGCCAGTGCAGAACAGATACCCAATACCTGTACGGTCACCGGGTTATTCAAACCCAACGGAGTAGAAAATACTTCTCTATTTTTAGCTGAAAATAAACTTCCCATATTATTATCTCCTCCTTTTATTCGTTAGTAGTTAAAAACTTGGTGTATTGTCCCATACAGTCTTTCAGCATCTTGTCTACAGCAAGAGAAGTAATTGTACCTCCGGAAATACCATCTACCTGGAATTCCGGTTTTTCAACCTTACCATTCTTTACAACACCCAGACCGATGGCACCATTCTCCATCACATTTTTATCTTTAAATTCGTTCTGGAAGTGTTCTGTAGCAATCTCAGCTCCCAGACCCGGAGTTTCTGAAGCATGAGAAAAATAAGTTCCGTAAACAGAATTCTTATCTTCATTCAGTGCAACATATCCCCAGATAGCTCCCCAAAGTCCGGCACCGTAAACAGGAATGACATATTTAGTCTGACCGTCTATTTCGCAAACGAACAGGTGAGCACGACCGTTTTCCTTATATTCTTTTTCGTATGCAGTAACAAAAGCACCTTCATACGGAGTAAGTGTTCCGTCTTCGGCAACAACCATATCAGACTTCACAACTTTGGCAAATTCAGCTTCTGCATCCTGTACATTCTTGATGCCCAGTGAAGAGAGAATCTGCTTCTTTGTATCAAGCTCTACGTTCTTTCCCTGAATATCGCGCAGAGAAGAGTTAACGAAAGCCAGCAAGAATGCTACGATAACAACCATTACCGAAGCATAAATGATAGTATAAGAGTTACTATTAGTATTCATTGTATATTCGGTTTTTATTTGTTAGACATAGCACGTTTCGCACGACGAGAAATATTGTTCTGAACTACAACGTAGTCGATCAGCGGTGCAAAGATATTCATCAGCAGGATAGCCAGCATCATACCTTCAGGATAACCCGGATTCAATACACGGATAATGATTGCCATGGCACCAATCAGGAAGCCATATACAAACTTACCGTTTTCTGTACGTGAAGAAGTTACCGGGTCAGTAGCCATAAACACTGCACCAAAGCAGAAGCCGCCCAAGCACAAGTGTTCGTACCACGGCATGTGAGCAACACCGGTATCAGGACCAATCGTATTGAAAATCCATCCCATTACAGCTCCACCAACAAACACAGACAACATTGTCTTCCAGCTTGCTACACCAGTCCACAACAAGATAACAGCACCGATTGCGATGGCGATTACGCTTGTTTCACCGATAGAACCCGGAATCAGACCAGTAACCATGTCCCATGAGAAAGCAGGACATTCAGCAACCTTGGCAACACCCAGAGGAGTTGCAGCAGTCAGTCCGTCAACAGTCTTACCCAGACCGAAGATACTGTCACCTGATACCCATACAGCATCACCCGACATCTTGGTAGGATAAGCAAAGAACAAGAATGCACGAGTAATCAAAGCCGGGTTAAAGATATTCATACCTGTACCACCAAATACTTCCTTAGCGAAGATAACAGAGAATGCTGTTGCAACAGCAAGCATCCACAACGGACAGTCTACAGGAACAATCATCGGAATCAACATACCAGAAACCAGGAAACCTTCCTGAATTTCTTCCTTCTTCCATTGTGCTACGACGAATTCGATTCCCAGACCTACTACATAAGAAACAATAATTTTCGGCAGAACAGCCAGGAAACCGTAAGCAAACATTTCGATAAAGCTACCGCTGATGCCTGCATGAACATAATGCTGATAACCGACGTTGTACATACCGAACAACAGTGCCGGAATCAATGCAATAACCACGAGTGACATGATACGTTTGCTATCAATCGCATCGTGGATGTGCGTACCTGTCTTCGAAGTAGTACTCGGAACAAACAAGAATGTTTCGAAACCATCGAACACAGAACGAAAAGCATGATATTTGCCGCCCTCTTCAAAGTTTGGCTTTATCTTATCTAGATAATTTCTTAGCGCTTTCATTTATATTCTATTAATCTTTTAGTTAGTATTAGCACATTTCACGACGGAGCATATCCAGTCCTTCGCGAACGATACGCTGCAATTCCATCTTAGAAGAGCAAACGAACTCACACAGAGCGAAGTCTTCAGGAGCAACTTCGTAGATACCCAGTTGTTCCATGCGGTCAATATCTCCGGCAATGATTGCTTTTATCAAATATTCGGGCATGATGTCCATCGGCAATACCTTGTCATACTCGTTAGACATAATCATGTGACGTTCGCCACCTTTTACACGAGCATCCAGTGTGTATTCCTTCTTACCCATCAGCCAGCTGAAATAAGAGCGGCTGGTGCTGAACTGATCAAGACGAGGCATGATCCATCCCAGCATTTCGTGTACATCGTTACCTTCAGGAATAACTGTTACCTGGCTATGGAATGCGCCAAGGAATCCGTTGGCAGAAATCTGCTTACCAGTCAGTACGTTACCGCTGATATAGCGCAGTTCTTTTCCATTATTTACATTACCGGCAAAAACATTTGTCAGACATGCACCTACTTTCAGCTTGCAATAAGCAGCCTTCTTCACTTCAGAGCCTGTTACAGCAACCGTACGAGTCATGTCTACACGTCCGGTATTCAGCAGACGACCGATAAAGATTACAGCCTGCGGATCGATTGTCCATACGGTTTCACCTTTATTTACAGGAGCAATGTGGTTAATCTGTACACCTACGTTGCCTGCAGGATGAGGTCCGTCGAACACTGTCACAGTCACGTTCTTAGCCTGTGTCAGAGCTGCAGCACTTTGTTTTACACTAATACTCAGGTAAGTCTTGGCAATTTTTGCCAAAGCATCAAGTCCTGTCTGGAAATTTGCTTCTTCACCTTTCAGGGCAAATTCAAAATCAGGAGCAAGCGGATTGCTGTCGAACGCTGATACGAAAATTGCTCTCGGAGCAACTGTAGGATCGGCAATGACATCATACGGACGCTGTCTGAAGAAAGCAAACATACCACTTTCCAGCAACAGTTCCTTTACTGCAGCGGCATCCATCTTGGCAACGTCTTTCTTGCCAAACTCCTGGAAGTCCTGTTCTGCAGCTGCTTCAACCGTAATGCTCATCACTTTACGGCGAGCTCCACGCTCCACACTGGTTACTACGCCGCTTACGGGCGAAACAAATTTCACTTCAGGATGATTCTTGTCAATAAACAAGGGTCCTCCGGCCATAACATATTCCTGTTCCTTCACTACGACCTTAGGTGTTACACCTGTAAAATCATCGGGAATCAACGCATAGAATCCCGGCTCTTTTACAGCTACCACTTCAGCAGTCGCCTTGCCTTTCAGGTTAATGTCAAGACCTTTACGCAATTTTATTAAATTAGCCATATTGGGTTATAAAAAATGGTTTTATAAATTTGACTGCAAAATTAAATAAAAAAGAATGGAAATAAACAATTTCAAGCGGGTTATTACGGAAAAAATTCTTTATATAATTGTTTATAAGTTACAAAAAGCCGCATTTTGTCTTCATTTTGTAATATACAGAGAGCAATTTTGATTATTTTACACTCCATCAAATCCGACTGTTTTCAGACTGATTTGCGAGCATTTCTCGTTTAGAACCATTTGACAAGAATTATAAAAATTTAGCTGAAAAGTGATTTCACCAGCAAGGTTTCGAAAAGCAGAAGAAGGCGTTTTTCCGAAACGCCTTGCCACGAAAAGAGGGACAACAATAGATTTTAATCATCATCCCGTCAGGAGTAGAAAAATCTTCGGCACGTGTTACTGAAAATTTGTACAAAAGATTTTATTTTTTGTACAAATTTTCAGAAAACATCAGCACAAATTTATTCACAGAAGCAGAGCTTTCAAAAGAGAAGCCTTTATATTGTCATTCAGCCACTTAGATTTTTCTGAATGAAAGTCTGCATTATGTTTTAAATGAGGGCATCTTTCCTGCCCTCATTCTATCAATATCCCGGATTTTGCTTCAGTAATCCGTTCATATCAATAACTTTTGCCGGAATCGGAAAAACAGTAGTATAGCCATCCGCCTCGCCGGGAAGCTGGGGACGGAAGCTGTAAGAACGAGTAAACTGATGGAAGCGGATCAAATCTTGACGGCGCCACCCTTCCCATGCAAGCTCCAGTTGCCTTTCGGACAGCAGGTTATCGAGAGTTGCCTCACGGTAAGGAGCTCCTACCCTGCCACGTACTTCATTCAGTTCGGCAGTACCGTCTTCACCGTTTCTTACTTTAGCTTCACTCATCATCAGTAATACATCTGCATAACGGAACAGTACGATATCATTATCCATCAGCTTACCATCCTTTAATGCCGTATTATCTACCTCATATTTCTTCATACGGGCACCCGCTGTCTGCTCATATTCTGTATTCGATACATCGAGGGCTACTTTGTCAGGATAATAAATTAAAGGTTCACCGTTGTCGAGCAGTACAGGATTGCCTTGCAAATCGTACACTTCATCTGCAAAATAACAATACTCAAAACGAGGATCTACCGCATCAGTCCCGTAGCCGAAAGTCTGCAAAACTTCGAGTGCTGCACTCGATCCGTTTTCACCTCCCAGCCCGTAGGCCTTAGCATGATTATAATGACGAGAGCGGAAAAGATATTGCATCTGGTTAGTGTACAGGGTTTTACTCATAGGAATAACAAAAATATTTTCCTGTGAAGATTCGTTAAAAATGGCAAAATTGGAAGAATAATCATTTTCCAGCCGATACCCCATCCGCGCAAGTTCTGCACAATAAAACTGCGTAGTTTGCCATGCATTAAGCTGTTTTCCATCGACGGTGAAATAAATGGCACTTCCTTCCGGATAAACGCCATCGGTCCAGTCGGCATCCATATAAACTTCTGCATTTAGAGCCAGTTTAGCCAACAGGAAATAAGCTACGGCTCGTGTCATTCTTCCGTAATAAGTACCGGGAGTATTACTTCTTTCTTCACTCAGGAAAGGCGCAGTTTCCTGCAACTCTTTTACAATAAAAGTAAAAATCACATCCCGTTCTGCCTGCAACATCGTTTTATCGCCACCCCCTGACGAGGTTATCAGAGGCACCCGCCCAAACAAATCCATGGTATAATAATAGAACATAGCGCGCAGTGCACGCACTTCTGCCTGATAAGCAGGAAGCTCTTTATCGGAATGGGTAGCCGCATACTGCCCAATCTGTTCCAGCGAATAATTGCACTGTTTGATGGAACGGAACAAATATTCCCAAGTATTCAGTATGGCATCGCTGCTCACTCCCCACTGATGGAGGTAAAGCCCTTGCCAGAACCCGCCATCATACCAGTCGCCACCGCGGGTGGGCATGATAGCTTCGTCAGTCGTAAAGGTATTCAAATCGTATATTCCACGTCCCGTACCCTGCAAACCTTCTGAATCTTTGTAGCTTCCCACATAATTATAAAGTGAAGCCACGCCGTTACGGTAAAGAGCCGATATGTTAGAATAGGCTTCTTCTTTGGATAAGCCATCACGAGGATGTTCTTCCAGAAAACTGCTGCACGATATATTCATAGCTGCAGAGCAGGCCAGCATGTATATATATAGTTTTTTCATAGTAAACGGTTTAGAAATTAAGGCTTAAACTGATAGTATAGGTTCTCGACAACGGATAAGTACGTTTATCATCCACTCCCAATGTAGAATCGACAGTCATGCTGTTGATAAGAGGAGTCAGTCCTGAGTACCCACTGATTGTGCCCAGATTGTTGACAGTAAACGCCAGACGCATGTTGTGCAAAAACTTTGTATTCTTCAATGGAACATAGTATCCTACCGTAAGATAGTCAAAATTGATATAATCGCCATCTTCCAGCCAGTAGTCGGTCGCAGTCTGATCCTTGATCATCCGTGCAGGAGCTTCCGCCATCACGTTATAATCGGGAAGACTGTTCATATTCATGTATGTCAGCGAGGTACCATTATATATCTTATGTCCAAAGGCTCCATTTATTTGTAAAGAAACATCAAACTGTTTGTATCGGAAACTGATATTCGAGCCAAGCAGAGTTTTCGGTACAGCTTGTCCGGCAATATAGCGGTCCTCACCATCTTCCAGATTCACCCCTCCTCCATTCAGATCGGCTATCTCGTATTTATATCCTCCATTTCCGTCGGGAACCAGTCCGGTACAATGAGGCAGATAGAATACTCCCAGCGGCTGTCCCACTATCTGATACACGATATTGTTGTATCCTCCGTGGAAACCGGCGCCGTTTAGTCCGGCTATAACAGTATATTCTGAAGCAGAAACATATTCTCCATCATACATACCACTCAACGAAAGCAGCTTGTTTTTCTGGAAAGTGATATTTGCATTGATATTCAGCTCCATATCTTTTGTCTTCAACGGAGTAATGCCAATTGAAATTTCTGTTCCGCTATTCCGCATCGAACCGATATTCGCCAGCAACGTATTATAGGTAAAAGGAGGAACACTTACCCGATAATTATAGAGCATGTCGGTAGTCTTGGAATTATAATAGTTGACAGAAAGCAGCAAGCGGTTGCCATACAGACCAACATCCAGCCCGGCATTGAACGTATGTTTCACCTCCCATTTCAAATCGGGATTGATATTTCGAAGCGTTTCATACGTCACGACAGGAGAATTGCCAACCGGTGCGACTCCGTTCGGGCGGACAAGGTTCATCGTGGTATACGAATCTATGCCTCCCTGATTGCCGGCAAGTCCGTAACCTACGCGCAGTTTCAGATTGTCTATCCATGAAAATTGCTTCATAAACTCTTCACTGGTTATATTCCATGCAGCCGAAACAGAAGGAAAAAATCCCCATTTATGATTTGCACCAAATTTGGAAGACGCATCGGTACGGGCGTTGACCGTAAGCACATAGCGGTCGGCAAAGGCGTAATTCACTCGTCCCAGAAAAGAAGCCAGATGAGGTTCTTCGTAATATGACCCCGTTCCATCCCACGGGCGCAATGCACCAGCCTGCAAATTATCAAACCCCATACGATCGGATGAAAAGTTTGTTACCGTAGTATAAAAGCCCGCATATACGTTTTTCTCTAATTCTGCCAGTGCCAGTACATCAATAAAATGTTTTTTTATTTGCTTCTGATAAGTAAACATCGCATTTCCCAGCATCGATTCTGAGCGGCGATTTCCACGATACGCCTGTCCGTGTGCCCAGACCGTAGTAGGAAGGTACTGGGAGTCTTCGGAATCATTGTAAGTATAAGAGCCGAAAAGGACAAATTTCAAATCGTCAGATAAATTGAAATTCAATCGGGCGTGCGCACTAAAATAAGAAATATCATCACGGTCGTTTACTTCCATCCATGCCAACGGGTTGGTAATCTGGCTGGCCGTCGTTATCTGATCCCATGCATCCGTCGTATAATCTTTATGATTCGGGAAGGTAGGATTAAAAGCTGCTGCTGAATAAAAAGTCTTTTGCAGATCGACCAGGTTACGGTTTTTCTTGACCGAGCCGAAGAGTCCCAAGTCGCATTGAATAAACTTGCCAAATATATCCTGCGACATATTCATGTTCGAAGTGAAAAGCTTCATACTTTCATTCAGCACTACGCCTTCCCTGTCGAGATACCCCAGCGACACACGATATTTGGAAGCATCTCCTCCTCCATAAAAAGCGATATTATGATTTTGCTGAATGCCCAACTGTTCTATTTCTTTTTGAAAATCCGTATCGTAACCCTTATCAAGAATTGTCAACCCATGCGCCGCTGCAACATTACGATATTCGGCTCCTGAAAGCATACCCAAGTGACGATAAGCATGAGCGATACCGAAACTTCCGTTGTAATTGATACGCGTTTTACCGGAAACGCCTTTCTTTGTTGTAATATTAATAACGCCGGAAGCACCACGAGAACCATACTGAGCAGTTTCGGAAGCATCTTTCAAGATGGTAAAGCTCTCTATATCCGTAGGATAAACAGAAGTAAGCATACTTAAGTCGCCCAGTACACCGTCTACGATAATCAGCGGATCATTGCCGCTTGTCAATGAAGTAGTACCTCGCATTCGCACCGACTCCAAGGCAGCTGTACCGTTACTACTTTTCATGATTGACAATCCCGGGACTCGTCCCTGAATGGCTTCCAACGGATTGGCAAGCTGTTCCTTGTTCATCTGCTGCTCGGTAATCTGCTCTACCGAACCGGATATATTTTTCAGACTACCTCGTGCATACCCTACCGTTATCACACTATCAGGAAGTGAAAGGGATTCATTTTGTGCATTCGCAGTCTGACACAACCAAGGGGCCAGCAGACAGGCTGCCAGATATTGCGGCCTCGTTCTTCGATGCTTCTTCATACAGATTCGATTTTAAGGTTATAATACGAAGTTAAGCAAAAAAGAGGACAAAAACAACCCTGCGGTAAAATAAAACGTCCTGAAATCTTTTCAGGCCATACCAATAAGCGTTTAAAGATTTCAGGACGTTTGGTCTATATATCTACGTCATCCGTTATTCTTCCGGTGCAAACATCGGATCCCATGCAGGAAGACGCACCGGTTTCTGCTTCAGGATATCCAGTACTTTCGCCGGTACATATTTCTTTTCTACCACCAGACGGAACATATATTCATTGAACCATTCGTCTGTCATAATGAGATGTCCTTTATAACCTGATTCTGCTCCCCAGCTATTTTCAACCATCCACTTTTTAGGCTTTCCGTCTTTATCCAAATCGACGGCCATCAATGTCATGGCATGGCTTGATCCACTGGCAAATGTCTGTACACGTTGTTTCTTGTCCATTCCAAACGTTGTTCCCATCAATGATTCATAATCGAAATTTTTCAAATCAAGTGTACCACGTTTGCTATCCAAAAACTTTGCGACATCACAAGAGAAATACATCATCGTGCTGTCTTTGATAGACGCGATTGCCATCGCTTTTATATCATCAACAGGCAGATTTACATAGGTCCAGTTCTTTCCATCGTATACATGACGGTCGAAATCAATTTCATAGCATTTGTAATATTCACGGCTCGGGTCGTTCATCAGCATAACGTAATTATTCGTCAGATCGTTACCCAAATATTCCTGATAGAAAGATTGCGGAGTATATTCTTTAGTAACCCCGTTCATTGTCCAGGTAAAGTGCTCAACCGGTTCGCCGAATGCCAGTGCCAGCATACGATATATGGTAGAAAGCATTTCTGTTTTTTTCTGTTCCAGTGCTGGAAGTTTACCACCTTTGGCAGCCTCATCACGTAATTGCAATCCGAACTCCCTCAACTTCAGGCCAATCAGACGGGCAATCTGTGAAGTGTTCTCGCTGCTATAAGTTTCAGGCATGACAGAAGCAGGAACAACACCGTACTTTCCTATTACATCGGATATACCGGTAAACTGTCCGCCATCGCTGATCGGATTACGGAACAGCCATTCTACCATTTTATCATCCATTGGTTTTTCACGTGTATCAATAATGCCTTGCAGGAAAAGGTTTGCTTTTTCCAACTGATCGTAGAAGAAACAATAATTCTGAGAGAATTCCATTTCATCCAAACCATACTTGGCTATCATTTGTGCACGTAATACATTTAAACCGGTAAACAGCCAACAACGTCCGGATTGCTGCTGGTCGGTAATGCCATGCGAAATAACTTTATTCGAAAAATTCGTATCGAAGTTAGCCAGATTTTCATGATTTTTCGCCAAAACTGCTATGCTGGTTCCTGCCATTGCATTATAAATGGCCTTATCGGAAGCAGTATGTTTGTAGCTGCTCTTTATCTGATTCAACATGTCTTGTGTAATTCCCCCCTCCTGGGCCTGTACGCCCAGTGTCATTGCCATCAGGCATGCCAACGTGATTGTTTTTTTCATATATCTTACTTTATCATTTTAAATTAATGTGCCAAAAGTACGAAATACTCTTTTAAAAATAGTAAAATAAGATGGCAAAATATAGATTACTTCAAGTGATATTTGTAATTTTGATTAATTTTTGAGCAGTACGCATGAGCAAATTCAGAAAAGTCAAACATATTGTCCGATTTACCATCATCATTGCATTGGTATGCTATTTCGGAGTTATCGCCGTTTTGAGTCTTCCTTTTATTCAAAAACGGCTTTCTGTATTTGCGGCTCAGGAACTCAGCCGCATCATGCATACCGAAGTCAGCATCGGAAGTATAGACTTGGGACTATTAAACCGTGTCATTATACAGAATGTTTATCTGGAAGATAAGTCGGGACAAGAATTACTTAAAATAGCCCGTTTGTCTGCCAAGGTAGAAATTTCTCCGTTATTACACGGGAAAATACGCATCAGCAGCATTCAGCTTTTTGGATTGAATGCCCATCTAAATCGCCCGACTCCCGACAGTAAAACGAACTTCCAGTTTGTCCTCGATGCTTTTGCTTCAAAAGATACAGTGAAGAAACAATCGAATATCGATTTGAGAATTAATTCTGTACTGATTCGCCGTGGGCAAATTTATTATGATCTTCTCTCTGCAGCACAAACTCCGGGGCGTTTCAACGTCAACCATCTGGGCATTCAGAATTTTTCGGCTACCTTGTCGCTGAAAGCATTGACTCCAGACTCCTTGAACGCACAGATCAAGCGACTGAGTTTCAACGAGCAAAGTGGATTTAAGCTAAAGAAACTGGCCCTGAAACTGACAGCCAATCATCACGGACTGCAAGCTAACAATATCGAAGTTTCATTGCCTCAGAGTGAACTTGCCATCGATACACTTGCTGCTGCTTACGACAGCACGGCTTCATCGTCTATCATCAACAACGATACACGATATATGGCCCGCATACGTGCCAGCATAACATTATCCGATCTGGCAATGTTTGTACCATCGTTTACCCATTTTAATGATGCCCTTAATATGCGTATCACCCTCGAAGGGAAAGGATATCAGACCAAATGTACAGACATTTATCTTTCGAACGATTATCAGAGTCTTCTGCTGAAAGGAGAAGCTATGGTAAATCACTGGAATGAAAAAAATAACATGTTCCTCTTCGGCAATCTGGCACAACTGAAAGCTGATAAAGAAGGGACTGGCTGGCTCATTCAAAATCTGACAGGCAAGACTAATACTCCTGCAATATTACAACGAATTGGAGATATCAACTTCAACGGAGATATATCCGGTTATCTAAGTCAGTTAACAACACATGGTACACTCCTGACCGATGTTGGTAGTATCCAAGCTAATGTAACCATGCACTCGGACACGATTACGCATCTACGTTCTTATTCCGGTAAGATTATCAGCCCGGAATTAAACTTGGGAGCATTACTCGACCAAGAGAAAACTCTTGGAAATACAACTTTTGATATTGAATTAAAAGGTTTTAAGTACCATGACGGAAAAGCAGAATCATACATTAAAGGAAATATATCATCACTGACATACAAGCAGTATGAATACCGTAATATCATGCTCGACGGGAAATATACTCCAGGAGGATTCAACGGAAAGTTGTCTTTGGACGATAGCAATGGAAACATTGAGATAAACGGACATTTTGCAACACGGCAAGCTGTACCCGATTTTAACTTAAGAGCGGTAGTTCGGAACTTCTGTCCTAATGACTTGCATCTGACCGATAAATATAAAGATACAGACATGTCACTGAGTCTGACCGCAGATTTCAGCGGCCATTCTATCGATGATATGCAAGGTAAAATCAGCATCGACAGTGTCAGTGTCAATGCTCCCGAAGAGGATCAATGCTATTACCTCGACAATTTAAGTATCATAGCAGGAAATACGGGTAAAAACAAAGAGAAACAACTCGAGATTCGTTCTTCCTTTTTGAATGGCTGCGTAAAGGGAAATTATTCATATCGTACGCTTCCGGCAAGTATCCTGAAAACTTTACAACGGTATATTCCCTCTTTACTGGCATTAAATAAAGAATTACCCGAAACGAATAACGATTTCCAGTTCCATTTTCAATTAGATAATACAGAGCTGTTTTCTAAGGTATTCAATATACCTGTAGAATTAGGGATGCCTGCAACATTGAATGGTTACTTCGATGATCGCCGTACACGCTTACAGATACAGGGATATTTACCTGAATTTATTTATAATGACTCTTATTTTGAATCGGGAACCTTCCTCTGTAGTAACACAGCAGATGAGCTGGAATGTCAGTTACGCATCAACAAGCGTATGAAAAAGGGAGAAACTATCAGCTTAGCTATCAACTCCCGTGTAGCTGAAGATAAATTGAAAACGACAATCCACTGGGGAAACAACGTGCCTTCCACTTTCAGTGGAGTCGTAGAAACAGTTGCCAGCTTCCGGAAATCGGAAGAAAAAAACAGGCTTTTAACCTCTATTGATATCCGTCCAAGTAAAATTATTCTGAACGATACAATATGGAAGATACATCCTTCAAAGATTACAATCGACAAAGATCTCATAGAAATCAATAATTTCTTGTTCGAGCATCAGAATCAGTATTTGCGGGCCAATGGACGTATCGGGAAAGAACAAAGCGACTCATGTCTGGTAGATTTGAGCAACATCAATTTGCAGTATGTAATGGATATCATCCAGTTTCATGCCGTCAAGTTCAATGGCTTAATCACAGGACGCGTACACTTGCACAATGTGTTGCAGAAGCCTGTCATGTATACCCGCCTTAGTGTTAAAGACTTCTCGCTAAATGATGCTTTATTAGGATTGGGAGATATCAAAGGAGAATGGGACAATGAATTGGGAGGAGTACGACTGCATGCTGACATAAAAGAAAATGAGCATTATTTTACGAACGTAGATGGATATGTTTCCCCTAAAGAAAAAGGATTAAACCTTAATATTCAGGCAGGAGGAACGAATTTATCTTTCCTACAGCCATTTATAGAAAATATATTTACCAATATGCAAGGAAGAGTTTTTGGACATGTTCGCTTATATGGGCCTTTTTCAGGACTTGATTTGGAGGGCTGTGCCCAGGCTGATGCCAGCATGAAAGTGAACATTCTGAATACATCATTCAATGCACATGCCGATTCGGTTCGTATCAGTTCTGGACGTTTTAGTTTCGAGAACGTACGTGTTACCGACCCAGAAGGCCATACAGGACTGATCAATGGTGCTCTTAACCATACAAAACTAAAGAATCTGACCTATAATTTCCGCTTTAACACCAACAGAATGTTAGTATATCATACAGAGAAAGAGACACCTGAATTTCCTTTCTATGGACAAATATATACTACCGGCGATGTATTATTACGCGGAGGAAATAATATGCTGACAGTAGACGGGACATTGCGAACTGATCCAGGAACAAAGTTTACATATGTCACAGCGACTGCCGCTGAAGCTACCAATACACAATTTATTACATTTGTCGACAAGACTCCTCGCCGCAAGCAAGAGAGCATCCAGACAGAATTATATCACCACTTAAACAAGAAAGAGGATAAGGAAGAAGAAGACACGCCAACGGATACTCATATTAATTTCCAGATAGAGGCAACTCCGGCTGCAACGATGCGTATTGTCATGGACCCAGTAGCAAGAGATCATATCTCTGCAAATGGAACGGGAAACTTACGCATAAATTACTATAACAAAGGTGATTTCCAGATATTCGGAAACTATAATATAGAAGAGGGTATCTATAAAATGAGTATGCAAAACGTAATTCATAAAGACTTCATTCTCCAGTCGGGTGGCTCTGTTTCATTTAATGGTAATCCTAAAGAAGCCAATCTGGACGTACAAGCTGTATACACCGTGAACTCAGCATCCTTGAATGACTTAGTGGCTGATGCCTCAAACACAAAAGGAACTGTCAAAGTTAACTGCCTGCTGAATCTGAAAGGTAATCTGACAGCTCCTACCCTCAAGTTCGATCTCGACCTTCCAACCGTGAGTGATGAGGATCGCGAACTGGTACGAAGCCTGACCAGTACGGAGGAACAAATGAATACTCAAATCATTTATTTGTTGAGTATCGGCAAATTCTATACATACGATTATTCCAATAATGCTAATCAGTCGGATGCTACCAGCTCTTTAGCCTTCAGTACTCTGTCAGGACAACTGAACAATATGCTATCACAAGTAATAGACAGTCAGAACTGGAACCTCGGAACAAATTTAAGTACAGGCGACAAAGGCTGGACCGATGTAGAAGCAGAAGCTATACTTTCAGGAAGATTACTAAACAACCGCCTGATTATAAATGGCAATTTCGGTTATCGTGACAATCCGATGCGCAACACAAATTTTGTGGGTGATTTTGAAGCGATGTGGCTGCTCACGAAGAACGGAGATTTCCGTCTGAAAGGATATAATCAGACCAACGACAGATACTTTACCAAATCGACATTGACAACACAAGGTATCGGTTTGATGTATAAAAAAGACTTTACCAACTGGCGTGAGCTTTTCGACTGGATTTTACTGAAACGAAGAAGCAAACGTAACAGCCAACAATAACGATAATAAAAAGACACAACATTATAAAAACAAACTATTGCATTATGGAAAAGAACTACTTCTTGCCTGCCGAATGGCATCCGCAAAGTTATATCCAACTGACGTGGCCACATAGCGGGACCGACTGGAACTATATGTTAGACGACGTAGAAGCATGTTTTCTCAATCTGGCTCGTGAAATAGCTTCCCGCCAGCCTCTTTTGCTGGTTGCTCCCGAATATCCCGAGATACTGAAAGGCCTCGACTGCAAGGATAATATACACTTTATAGAATGTCCTACCAATGATACATGGGCACGCGACCACGGATTCATCACCTTATTGCAAAATGATGGAACTCCCCTATTATTGGATTTCTGTTTCAACGGCTGGGGAATGAAATTTGCGGCCAATAAAGATAATCTGATAAACACCCGGGTATACCAAAGCAATCTACTGAACGGAGAATATATCAACTGTCGCAATTTCGTACTTGAAGGAGGTTCGATAGAAAGTGACGGACAGGGAACACTGCTGACAACCTCTACATGCTTGCTTGCTCCCAACCGGAATGATACAATGGACCGCAGTGAACTGGAAACATACCTGAAAGAAAGATTCAACCTGCAACAGATTTTATGGCTGGACCATGGCTTCCTTGCAGGAGACGATACCGACAGTCATGTTGATACACTGGCTCGTCTGTGTCCGGATAACACAATTGTTTATGTACAATGCACTGATTCTTCCGACGAGCACTACAAAGAGCTGCAACTGATGGAAGAACAACTCAAGGCCTTCCGCACACTGGAAGGAAAACCTTTCCGCCTGCTTCCTTTGCCAATGGCAGAAGCCGTTTACGACGAAGAGGGTGAGCGCCTTCCTGCGACGTACGCAAACTTCCTGATTATGAACAAAGCTGTACTATATCCTACCTACAATCAACCGGGAAATGACCAACTGGCAGCAAACGTCCTGTCCCAAGCCTTTCCAGACAGAGAAATCGTAGGAATAGATTGTCGCGCACTCATTCAGCAGCATGGATCATTGCATTGTGTAACTATGCAATATCCGGAAAACGTAAAGACCAACAAACATTAAAAATCTCAGAAAAAATATGAAAAGAATTATCCGTGTGGGCATTGTACAACAATCTTGTACAAACGACCTGAAAACAAATTTAGAAAAGCTACATCGCAATATTGCCTCTGTAGCACAAGCAGGCGCACAACTTGTTGTATTACAGGAATTACATAATACCCCCTACTTCTGTCAGACAGAAGATACGTCCTTGTTCGATTTGGCTGAACCGATTCC
Organism: Phocaeicola sp. HCN-6420; assembly: GCF_037890145.1. Lineage (NCBI taxonomy): Bacteria > Pseudomonadati > Bacteroidota > Bacteroidia > Bacteroidales > Bacteroidaceae > Phocaeicola > Phocaeicola sp. HCN-6420. The sequence continues at coordinate 33,158 of NZ_JBBKBJ010000015.1, read as the reverse complement.
CGGTCCATCAACGGGATTTTACAGCGATATTGCTGCAGCCTATCACATTGTATTGGTAACCTCATTGTTCGAGCGACGTGCTCCAGGACTTTACCATAATACTGCTGTTGTATTCGATGCCGATGGAAGTATCGCCGGAAAATATCGCAAAATGCATATTCCAGACGATCCTGCTTACTACGAAAAATTCTATTTTACGCCGGGCGATCTGGGATTCGAACCAATCGAAACCAGTCTGGGAAAATTAGGTGTACAGGTATGCTGGGACCAATGGTATCCCGAAGGAGCAAGACTTATGGCTCTGAAAGGCGCCGAACTGCTGATTTATCCAACAGCTATCGGATGGGAAAGCAGTGACACTCAAGACGAGAAAATGCGCCAGCTCGGAGCTTGGGTTACCGTACAGCGCGGACATGCCGTAGCAAACGGACTTCCGGTTATAGCAGTCAACCGTGTGGGACTTGAACCTGATCCTTCAGGACAAACAAACGGCATACAATTCTGGGGAAACAGCTTCGTGGCAGGACCGCAAGGAGAAATTCTTGCACAAGCCAGCAACCTGAAAGAAGAGAACATCGTGGTAGACATTGATATGAACCGTAGCGAGAATGTTCGCCGCTGGTGGCCTTTCCTTCGCGACAGAAGAATTGACGAGTTTAAAAATCTGACGAAACGTTTCATCGATTAAAAAGACAGATTTTCCGCTTTTACAATCGTACCCAACCACCTGTTGCCAGCCTATAAGCCAAAACCATTCGGACCTATACAGCTATTCGGATTCATTGTCTATTATACATGCCGGAAAGCAGTTGTTCGTATATGTCGTGATGATAATTTTTTGACTTTATTTTTAATGCAGGCAGTAAAAAGAATATAAAATAATTCCCCACAGATTAAAGTCCGGAAGGAAACATATCTGTGGGGAATAATTGTATATACCGAAAAGTAATAACAGCATCAACGTTTATGCCAGAATCCCGGCGAGAACATAAGCAGAATACCAAATAATTCCAATCGACCAATTAACATCAAGAACGATAATATCCATTTGACAATATCGGGAAGAGTACTCCATGAAAAGGCCGGTCCATACGCTCCCAACCCCGGTCCTACATTACCTAAACTGGAAACCACCAGTCCAAATGATTCCGTAAGGCCCAGACCCAAAAACATCAAAACCACCCAACTAATGAAAATACAAATCATATACAACAAGATAAACGTATTGACTGTCGATATGGTAGATAAAGAAATAGTCTGTTGATTCACTTTCACCGGCAGCACAGCACGCGGATGTATCAAGCGGCTGAACTCATTTTTCATATTCCGGAATAAAATAACCAGACGCATATTCTTGATACCACCACCCGTAGATCCGGTACAGCCACCAGCCATCATCGTATAAATCAAAAGCATCCATGTGAAAGGAGGCCAGCCATTATAGTCATCGGTAGCAAAGCCACAGGATGTATGGATACTGGCAACCTGAAAGAAAGCCTTCCGGAAAGCCTCTTCCCAACCATAATGATTTTGAGTAACCAGAGGAACCATAATAAACAAGGTCACTACTCCCACCGATATCAGAAACCATCTGCTTTCATCATCCTTGAACAGATGAAGGAACTTACCTTTCAAACACATAAAATACAAGGAAAAATTAATTCCCGACAAAACCATAAAGATGGCAATCACATATTCTATAAAGGGAGAATTCCAATGAGCCACACTATCTTGCTTGGTAGAATATCCTCCGGTAGCTGTCGTAGAAAATGCATGACACACAGCATCAAACAAGTTCATGCCGCCCAGCATCAACAAAATAGTTTCAGTCACGGTAAGCAACAAATATACAGTCCAAAGCCACTTTGCCATGATACTGATTTTAGGATGAATCTTATCATGCGTCACTCCCGTAGCCTCAGCCGAAAACAAGACCTGATTTCCAACCCCGAAAATCGGCAAAACAGCTATGGTAAAAAAGACAATTCCCAATCCACCTATCCATTGAGAAAAGCTACGCCAGAACAACATTCCATACGAAAGCGACTCAATATCATCAAGAATAGTGGCCCCCGTTGTGGTAAACCCCGACATTGTTTCAAAGAAAGCATCGCTTACCGAAGGAATTTCCCCACTCAGATAAAAAGGAAGCATGCCAAACACTGTAAATAAAAGCCAGGTAAAAGCTACAATACAATATCCGTCGCGGCGAGAAAGCTTATTTTCGGCCTTACGCCCTAAAAACAACAATATGCTACCCGCCACAGCAGCTATCAGTGTAGAATATACAAAATAAATATAACTATGTTCGCTGTAACATAACGATACGCCTGCACAAACAAGAAACATTACTCCCTCTATGAACAACAAAATACCCAATATCCGGAAGATCATCTTACGATTAATCAGACTATTTGTCCGGTTTCCACTTAAATATTCATTATTAGCTATAATATCTTGCATTTCTTTTTTTCTAAAAATTGAGATACAAATCTAATGATAAAGATCGAATAGAATGGATTTTTCATGTAAAAAGATGCATTTTAAATTGTAATTTATACCCAACATTCGGAAATATTTGCGTAATTTGCAACATTAATTAACCAAATTATCTTCTGACACTGTATGAGCAAACTCACTTTTCATCTGATTAAAAAGCTGACAGGCGTCGATATCGAACAATTACAAAATGATAACGAGGCTTTACTGATAAAAAACCAGCAACTTTCCATCGAAGTAAAAGACGCGAACAAGGAAGTAACCTACAAACGTACTCAGTTGACTGAAACGCAGGAGGAACTGTCCGTAGCACAGACAGAACTTAGCCAGTTGCAAACATCCATTGCTGCACACCAGCAGGAAATATCCAATCTGCAAACTGAAATTTCAAAATTGCAATCGGATAAAGAAAACGGATTGGAAAAAATGCAAAGCGATGAGCAGGAAATCGTTTCCCGCAACAACGAAATACAGTCACTGAGCAACAAGCTCGACGAGGCGCTGAAACTGAATCAGACGATTACTGCCGATAAAAATAAACTGGAACAACAGCTCACCGATTTAAAAGAAAAACAGGCCCAGAGTATAACACAACTGGAAGATTTAAAAAAGCAGAATGAATGTTTTGCTGCAAGCAAGGAACAACTGGAACAGCAATTGTCGGAAGCACTGAAACAAAACGACAGCCTTGCAGCTCACAAAGACGAGCTGGAACAAAAACTGGACGAAACTCTGAAACAATATGCAGCAACCGAAGCCGACAAAAACGAACTGGAGCACCAATTGACTGATGAAAAGGAAAAGCAAAACCAGCATGTTGCCCAACTGGAAGATCTGCAAAAGCAAAATGAATGTATTACTGCAAGCAAGGAACAACTGGAACAGCAACTGTCGGAAGCACTGAAACAAAATGAAGTTATTGCGGCTGGAAAAGACGAACTGGAACAACAGTTGGACGATGCTCTGAAACAAAACGAAACAATTACAGCCGACAAAGACGAGCTGGAACGTCAGTTGACAGATCTGAAAGAGGGACAAGACGAAAACAGTACGTTGCTCGAAGATTTACAAAAGCAGAACGAGAACATTGCGACTGAGAAAAATGAGCTTGACCAGCAACTCTCGGAGGCATTAAAGCAAAACGAAACGATTGCCACCAGAAGAGATGAGCTGGAACAACAGCTTAACGATGCGCTGGAACAAAATAAAACAATTTCAGCCGATAAAGATGAGCTGGAGCGTTTGCTGGCCGACGAGAAAGAGAAACAGAGCCAAAATGCTGCACAACTGGCAGAATTACAGAAACAAAATGAATGTATTACAGCAAGCAAGGAGCAACTGGAACAGCAACTGTCGGAAGCACTGAAGCAGAATGAAAGTATTACTGCCGGAAAAAGCGAACTGGAAAACCTGCAGAAACAGCTTGAAACACTGAAAAAAGAAAATGAAGCTCTAAAAAATTATTACTCACAACTGGAAGAAGAAAGAGGAAAAGCTGTACAAAATGAAGAGCAGGCGAAAAAAGGAATAGAAGACCTGACCAAAAACTATACCGACTTACAAAAAGACTTATCCGGACTGCAAGAGAAACTTGATGCAGCTGAATCTGAAAATGCAAACCTCTCGGGCAACCTTTCTGAACTGCAAAAGAAAATGCACCTTTTGCGTGAAGAGAAAGAACAGCTTGCAAAAGAAAAAGAAGAGTTACAAGCCACTCTGACCCGACTGGAGGAAAGCATGCAGCAGCAAGCAGCGGCAGAAAAAGAAGAACAGACTCAGGAGTCAGATAAGATTCAGGAAGAGCCGAAACAACCTCAGAATGAAGTAGAGCAATCGCAGGAAGCACAAACTCCCGCTCAAGAAGAATCCAACGAGGTTCCTGTACAGACAGAAGCACTTCACGGCGGAGAAGAACATCCAGCCACCGGACAAGCTGCTTCCACACCTGCTACACAGCAACCTGAACAGTCTCACCATTCAGATATACTGGAAGCATATCAGGAGATGAAAGCCAGACTGGAGGAAAGTACACTGCACTATCCGTATACACGCATTACCTCAGAAACAGACGGCTGCCAGTACATTTACGAATCGCGCACCCTGCAACTGAAAGCCGAGTTGTTTATCTGGGGAGTAGAAGGCAAGGAAGTTATACTCGAAGAAAACCACTTCATCCCGTACAATGAAATAGCCAACATAGAAGGTCTGGAGTCACCCTTTGCAACCGAAGCCATGGCTTGTGACTTCTCGGAAGGCGGCAACGGAGAAGAAGTTGCAGAAGCATTGTTGATGGCTATCTGTTGTTATCATCCGGTCCGTGTCACATACCGCGACAAGAACGGAAGAATATCAGACCGCAACCTCTACTGGATTTGCTTCCAGCCACAGGGAGTAGCCAGCGTACGGCTGCCGTACGAAAAGATTTTCCGCGACATGTTCGACGGAAACATCGATACGGAACATATCATGGCTATGTGCGCCCATAGTCCTGTTCCACGCATATTCATTATCAACCAGATATTGAACATACAGGTTTTCGATGCTTTCGTAACAACCCGTAAGGGAATAGACACACAGATAGACGGAATGTACTATGCAGTACTTGCCTCGCAGCAGGAAGCTGCCGACATGATTTACCAGTGCCTGCCGCAGCAGTTCAAGAAACTGCCTTCAGTCATCAGTTACCGTGCGCACTACTGGATGCTGGAAGGCGACTATCAGAAGGCGATGAAACTCTATCTGAGCTTTGCACCCGATACGAAAGTGGCAAACGGCAAGACATGGGCAGATATCAATACTGCCAATTTCGATGAATTTATCAGAAACGACGTAGAGGCGGAGCGTTTCTCACAACTGAAAGAAGCATTAAAAGAAGAGGGTTGGGCTATTTAATAGCCCAGCTCACTGCTGTCTATTTCTATTTCACCAAAGGAAATCATCGCATTAAACAGGCGGATGCGGGAATAAAGAGGCAAGTCGTCTACGGTTATGTCGCGTTCTACAAGCTGTTTTTCATCGAGCAGACGCCGGCGATGTGTCCCCTTCAGCAAAGGAGAAGAAGGCGTATGCCACTCCGTTCCGTTCCATAAAGCGACATTGGCTATCGAAGTATCTGTCAGACAGCCGTTTCGCACAATCAGTACATCATCTTTTTCGCCACGCCGGGCAAAGAGCTTGTCCAGCAGACTTCGGTCGGTACTTTTCAGCGAATAATCAGCCTCGTCACAATCTACCAGTTTCAAGCTATGCACCTGTCGCAAGTGATAAGGTATATAGCTCACATCCTCAACCTCACGACCATATACCACACGGCAACGCGTACGCTCCCGATAAGGTGCAGGATGAATGAATTCCGCCAAATCCAGCTCAGGCAGTTTCCCCCACACCATCCGGCGAGTTTCATTCAGGCGGAAGTTATGATAAGGCAAATTCCAGATTTCCCCGCCTTCGATACGAATAGTTTCAATAAATCGGCACATATATTTTTTTCACCATTTCTTCATATTCACTGCGGGCGTTGCTACGGAAAGTAATACCTCCCCCGCTTTTATACACCAGTCCACCGTCCGTCTGTTCCAGGAAACGAATCATCACCGCACTGTCCAGATTCCGTCCGTCAAAATATCCCATTACGCCGGTATAAAATCCCCGCTCATACGTTTCCGCCTCCCGGATAATCTCTACGGTTTTCTTCTTCGGAGCTCCAGTTATGGAACCCGCAGGAAGCAGTTTAAAGAACATCCCACCCAACTCTTCCCGATAGTTTTCCGACAGGCGTCCCCTGATTTCGGAACTCATCTGAAGCAAGCGTCCGCTATGTGTATGCAGTTCGTCCAGATAGCGGTATCGGGTAACGGTTACTTCGGTTGCTACCTGACTCAAGTCATTGCGTATCAAATCGGTAATGGTAGCATGCTCGGCAGCCTCCTTCTCATCGTTCAGCAGCAAGTTGCGGGCATCGGGCAAAGAAGCATCAATGGTACCCTTCATCGGATACGAATAAATATAGCCATCGACTATACGGACAAATGTTTCAGGCGAAAATACCACAAAGCAATCGTCATACCACAGCTTATAGCGAGCTGTAGCATGTTCGAATACCTGCCGCAGGGAAAGACTGGTTTCCACCGGCGTAGCACAAGTCAGATTCGTCAGAAACGAATTGCCGGCATGCAAGTTACGGTGAACAATATCGAACGAGCGAAAATAATCTTCATACGCCTGCGGAGCAGACTTCCAGTACATAGCCTCAGGTTTCGGAGCTGATGTTGGCAACACATTTGCAGCCTCCGGAAAAATAAAGGCCAGCCTGTCTGGAGAGATGTCCTTCAGCTCCGAAACCAGACATTCCGTTTCATCAAAATTTATCAGGAAGAAAAATGCAGTTCCCCGTGCTCCGAAGCGGTTCATGCGGGCAATCGCTTCTTCACGATTGTAAAAATGCAGTTCTTTCATCGGGCAGAACGGGTTTTAAACGATAAAATATAAATAGTAACTCCGATGGTGACAAGTGCCATCATTCCCTTCAACCACCAGTAAGGAAACAGAAAAAGCACACAATGCAAGGCTGTAATCCAAAGCAAGGCAACAGATATAATCTTAGCCCGGAGCGGAATGGCCCTTTCCTCGCGGAAACTGCGAATATACGGTCCCAGATACTTATGTTCCAGCAACCAGTTGTATATGCGTGGGGAACCTTTGAAAAACAATGCCGCCGCAAGCAGCAAAAAAGGCGTCGTAGGCAGCACAGGCAAAAAAATGCCTATCACTCCCAACGCCAAGAAAAGGGAACCTGTTGCGATATAGATATATTTCATTGTACAAATATACAACGAAACCCGGATATTCCTCGAAAAGTAGAGTAAATACCGCCATATTTTCATATTGCCGCTTTTTATCCTATCTTTGCAGACAGTAAAAACAGATTAATATGGAAATAACCAGTGCCGAATTCGTAGTCAGTAATTCAAGGGCAGACATGTGCCCCAAGACCAACTTGCCGGAATATGCCTTCATAGGCCGGTCGAACGTAGGAAAATCCAGCCTCATCAACATGCTGACCAAACAGCCTAAGCTGGCCATGACTTCTTCCACTCCGGGAAAAACGCTTCTCATCAATCATTTCCTTGTCAACAAGGAATGGTATCTGGTAGACCTTCCGGGGTACGGCTATGCGCAGCGAGGCAAGAAAATGATGGAGAAAATTCAGAAACTCATCGAATATTATGTTCTCGAACGCGAACAGATGACCTGTCTGTTTGTGCTGGTAGACAGCCGTCTGGAGCCTCAGAAAATAGACCTCGAATTTATGGAATGGCTGGGAGAAAACGGCGTACCTTTTGCCATCATCTTTACGAAAGCCGACAAACAGAGTAGCGGAAAGACTAAATTCAATGTCGACCGGTATATGGAAGTACTGAAAGAACAATGGGAAGAACTTCCTCCGTATTTCGTGTCTTCTTCGGAAAAGAAAACCGGAAGGAAGGAAATACTGGATTACATCGAGTCTATAAATAACTCTCTGCAAGCACAAATCAAGTAAGGCTCTGATTCTTTACCAGCAAATCTGGAGATGTTGTTTTAAAAATGTCCTGACGTTTTTTTATTTTTTGTACAAAAACAAAAATCTTTTGTACAAATTTTCGGAGAAACAAACTGAGGAATTTTTTCTTTTCTCGCGACAGGACTGATGAAACTTCATGACACTCCATACATGACAAAGCCAACTAATTCGCACTCCCTCTAAAAGATGCAAATTAGTTGGCTTTTAATCTTTTCGACAGAATTCTATCTTCAAAAGAGAGAAACGTCAGCCTTCTATCTCACTCAGTTCCAGCCAGCGCATACTCTTCTCGTCCAGTTCATCATTCAAAGCCGGAAGACGTTTCGATTTTTCCGTCAACTCTTCCACACTCAACGAACCGCTGCACAGGGCTTCCTCCAGCGCTTTCTTTTCCGCCTCCAACTGGGCAATGTCTTTCTCCAACTGCTCGAATTCCTTTCTTTCCTTGAAAGTCATCCGGCGCTTGTCGTTCAGGCGTACACGCTGCGTCTTTTCCTCTTTCGGCTTGGCAGCCTCTTTCTCATGTTCCGCCTTGGCAAGTTTCCATTCGCGATAGTCGGAATAATTGCCGGGGAAGTCGCGTATATCGCCCTGACCTTTGAATACCAGCAAATGGTCGACAACCTTATCCATGAAATAGCGGTCGTGGCTGACAACAATCACACAACCTTTAAAGTTCTGCAAGTATTCTTCCAGCACCTGAAGAGTCACAATATCCAAATCGTTGGTAGGCTCGTCCAAAACGAGGAAGTTCGGATTCTTCATCAGCACCGTACACAAATACAAACGGCGGCGCTCTCCACCACTCAGTTTATAGACATAACTATGCTGTGTTTCGGGAGTGAACAGAAAATGCTGCAGAAACTGCGATGCTGTCAGGCGTTTGCCGTTGCCCAGTTCTATAACCTCTGCAATGTCGGTTATCACGTCTATAACCTTCATCTGCTCGTTGAATTTCAGCCCTTCCTGCGAATAATATCCAAAACGTACCGTTTCGCCGATATCGAGCGTACCGCTGTCCGGCTTCTCCAAACCCATCAGAATCTTGATAAATGTAGACTTTCCGGTTCCGTTGTTTCCCACAATACCCATTTTTTCATAACGGGCAAAAATGTACGAAAAGTCATCCAGAATCTTTATATCGCCGAAACTCTTGCACAAATGGTCGGCCTCAAAAATTTTTGAGCCGATATACGATGCCTTCACGTCGAGCTTTACGTTCGTATCATACGTATGCTGCTTGGCAACCTTCTCCAATTCGTAAAAAGCCTCCTCACGATAGCGCGCCTTGTGACCGCGCGCCTGAGGCATACGGCGCATCCACTCCAGCTCCGTGCGATACAGATTATTGGCTCGTGCTATTTCTGCATTGGTAGCATCGATACGTTCCTGACGCTTCTCCAGGTAATAACTGTAATTACCTTTATACGAATAAATCTGCTTGTTGTCTATTTCGATGATTTCCGAGCAGACACGATCGAGGAAATAACGGTCGTGTGTTACCATGAGCAAGCTCAGGTTGGCACGGTTCAGATATTCTTCCAGCCATTCGGTCATGTCGAGATCCAAATGGTTGGTCGGCTCGTCCAGAATCAGCAGGTCAGGTTCGGTAATTAAGACATTCGCCAGTGCCACACGCTTGAGCTGTCCTCCAGAAAGATGCTTGATTTTCTGATCGAAATGACGGATTTTCAATTGTGAAAGAATTTGCTTGGCACGGCGCTCATAATCCCACGCCTTTTCGTGTTCCATGCGTGCCAGCAAGTCCTCCAGCCCCGGATTTCCGGGAGTTTCCATACATTTCTCATATTCCTTTATCAGCTCGACGGTACTGTTTCCGTGATGGAAACAAGCCTCCAGCACCGTCAGTTCTTCCGGGTAAGAAGGACTTTGCTCCAAATAGCCCACCCGCAAGTCACGACGGAAGGTAATGGTACCTTCATCGTACCCTTCCTTTCCGGCAAGTATATTCAGCAACGTTGTTTTTCCACTTCCGTTCTTGGCAATCAGCCCGATACGCTGTCCTTGTGCAATACCGAACGATATTTCATGGAACAGCAGCAGGTCGCCAAAAGATTTTGTCAGATTCTCGACTTGTAAATATGGAATCATTCTCTTTTATCTTCTAAATTAATTTTACATCGTAACGGTCAGAGTACCGCCTCTACTTCCGAACGGATACGCGCATACTCGGCCTTCAAGTCGCAAGGCTGGCCGTTTTTCACCTTATCCCATATCAATCGGGCCGGATTGACCATAACATCTGTCTGAGCGAAGCGCAAGGCAGGATACTCCTTCTCGCCGTCTACGACTGTCACCCAGTCCATGCCATCCATTTCATTTACAAGAATCGCTCCGAAGGCAAAGCCAAAACTTTCCCATGCCGACCGCTGGTTCTTGTTGAAACGTCCGCTATCCATCACTTTCTGTATGCTGTCTATATCGGCTTCACTCGAAGTAAAATCTTTGGTGAGCTGCTTCTTGATGGTAGAAACAGCCCAGTCGTATGCTTCATTGATAGCATTTATCTCGAGCACACGCACCGGAATAATTTCTTTCCATGGCTTTTCACCTGCGCCACGCACATTCAGCGACGCTATAATCTGCTCGGCCACCTTTACACTTTCGCCTTTGCTCACGGTAAACGAACATTCTACCGAGATATTCCCCTTACCCGTCACCCAGATATGGGAAGTATACCATACTCCGTTTTCCTGAAAGCTCTCGGTCAGATAGGCACAGTTCCACTTGCCGACCTTGACCAGTTTCACTCCACGACTCTGCTGCATTTCGTACTCGATACACTCCTGTGCATAATTCCGGCTCTCGCCCTGATAGGCTGAAATACGGAAGTTTCCCGTCCATTTGTCGGGATTGTAAAACAAGAAACTGTCTTCTGTGTCCTCAAACTCGCGCCAGTCTGACGGATATTCCAGTGAGAACCACGAACCGGGGGATATATATTTCATCATAACCATGTTATTTTTAAGAAATCAATACTAAGACACGTACACACATTTTCTCTGCGGCATATTATTTGACCGGAAGAATCTCTATCCAGTAGTCGTCCGGATCATTAATGAAATAGAGTCCCATAGCTTCATTTTCGAAACATACGCAACCCATTTCCTTGTGGAACTTGCGTACTTCATCGTAGTCACCTTCTACACGCAAGCAGAGATGGCTTTCATTTTCGCCCAGTTCGTATGCCTCCGTATGGTCGCGCAGCCATGTCAGCTCCAGCAGAAAATCAGAATGGTCGTCGGCCATATATACCAGAATGAATGAACCGTCGCCAGCTTCCTTACGGTGCGACTCATGCAATCCCAGTGCTGTTTCATAAAACTTGATACTCTTTTCCAGATTAGTCACATTGATATTAAAATGATCGAATCGTCCTTTTACTTGCATAATACTTTTCATTTATTGAGTTCTAAACTTATTTTTTGTCCTCTCGACCGTATTTCAGGCATCGAGGCGCCATTCTTCTGCGCTATGGGCAGGAAAGCAGCAGCCTTATCGTATGCTTCGTCGAAGTGCATCGGTACAAAGATAGAAGTTTTTATCTGTTCTACAAATTGGCGAGGGCCACGCATATACTCCCTCCCCAGGCGCGGATCGACAGGAAACATTACCACATCCATGCTGCGAGTATAGCGGGCAATGTCATTCAGTTCGCGAAGAAAATGATTTTCGTAACCTCTCCATTCGGCCTCATCGCTTTCATCCATCCAGTGCCAGTTATTCAAGTCGCCTGCATGAAATATCTTTTTCCCTGCCACTTCGATAAGAAAAGACACACCGATATCGGTCGATCCGAAAGCATGTATCTGCAAAAGTTCATCGGCGTAATGTTCTCCTTTCTCCAGCCATATCGCATCTTCCGGCCCCGCCAGCTTCTGCTGTAAAATATCCCGCGAGAAAATGAATGAAACGTCGGCATGTTTTGCCCGAAACGTGAGCACGTTTTTATTGAAATGATCGGCATGAGAATGGCTGGAAAGCACATACAGTTTGCCGGGACGTTTCAGTAACTCATCGTGCACAACACCACTTGTTGCCGAAACCGAATCCTCAAAGTAATCCATAATCACGGTAAACCCTTCACCCAGCAAAGCAAATCCGCTGTGATATAAATAGATAAGTTCCATTTTATTCTACCTGTTTATTTTCCGATAGGCTGTATATAAGCACGAGTGGCCTTGTCAATCTCAAGAAACATATAGTTCAGCTTACCAGAATGAATCATTTTTTCATTCTCCTTATAAATACGGGTTGCATATTCCTTCGACTTGTCGAACATCAGCCGCGAAACACTTTCCTGCGATTTTCCCGCCACTGTAGAATCCAGCTTTTCTTCGGGGAAGAAATCGTCCAGATTTACGTCACCTATCATCGAGGTTTCCAGAAAATGCATATTCCGGTGCATGCGGTCGGTATAATATCCTACAAACATATGTCCGGGGATACGTACCAGAATCGGATCGATATTGATAGCCTTAAGCAATGAAGCAAACAACACACTACCGTCCACACAGTTTATCTGTGCCGACTGCAAGGCATCATCGAATGTACGGACCCGCTGAGTAAATACTACATTCGACGACAAGCTGCTGTTGCTGATGGAACTGTACTTAAAGTTTCTTTTCTGTAAAACATACCACAAAGCATATACCTGCTTGTCGACAATGTCTTCACTCTTACCCTGATATCCCCAGAAACGATTGACGATGCGTGTATTCAAGGCTTCACGCAACAGCTGGTCTATCTTCGGATTGTCCTCATTCACATAAGCGGCAAAAAATTCTCCCGTATCATGAAATTTCATACGGCTGTCGATATATCCCAGCAGACATTCGTTGATGCTACGCACAGAAAAAGTATGTACACTACCGCTCAGCTTGCGTTTATTCAACTCCACATGCATGGAAACACTGACCGGAACAGCCTGCTCGTTCTCACGAAGGGCATTGTAATTCCACACGATATCAGGAAAAACGGTATATTCTTTTCCCGCTTCGGGCAAAATAAATTCAGACACGGAGCGTGAAAAGAAAGGGGTTTCATCTACCTCTACCCTCAATTTACTATTGTTATACGTGCTCTTTATACGTACGGCAATGCACGATTTTGAATTACCTATATAACCGGTATCTGCAGGAACAATCAAATTGGCATCCGTAGTAGCCGTCGACAAGATGGTGACAGGGAAAATATTACCGCCCAGTTCGTCCGTAATTTCGAAACTGGAACGGAATGGTTCATACCGATAGATATAAATACCCGCAACCAGCACTACGACAACTCCCAGCACACATGTGGACAATTTCCACTTATTACCGATACGAGAAAAGAATTTCAGCCCTTTCATATTACTCTATTTAAAAGAATGTCACTCAGGAGCAGCCCCAGCCACATCCTGAATGACAATATACTTAATGCAACTGTCAGATTATCTGACTGCAATACATTCAATTTCTACCAATGCGCCTTTTGGCAATGCTTTTACAGCAACGGCAGAGCGAGCAGGAAAATCACCTTCAAAGTAGGTTTCATATACGCCGTTCATTTCGGCAAACAATGACATATCTGCAAGGAATACAGTGGTTTTCACAATATTGGCAGTAGTCAAGCCAGCCTCAGCCAGAATATTTTTAATGTTTTCGAATGATTGTGCAGTCTGTTCTGCTACTCCACCAGGAGCAAATTCTCCGGTAGCCGGATCAACAGGCAGCTGTCCCGACAAGAATACCATACCATTTGCTTCGATAGCCTGGCTATACGGACCGATAGCAGCAGGAGCCTTTTCTGTAAAAATTACTTTCTTCATGTTGTTTGTTTAGCTTTTTAGTATAAAAAAATCTATAAGTTAAAATTCAACGCTAAAATAACACTTTTCTCGCAAACAGAGGAAAAAAAGAAAAAAAAAGGCAAGTTTATTGGATAATATCAGAAAAAGGCTTACTTTTGTCAGTGTAAAAACTTCTTTTTACTTACATCAAATAAAAAAACAATCATTATAACTGTAATTACTGACAAGCGTAAATAATACGGGCACTTTCTTATCATATGCCTGTGCGTGATTCTATGCGCATATGCTTTCATGTATTTACTAAATTCATTACACTATACTTATGTATAACATCATTCAACTAAATGACAAAGATTTGACTGAATTGCAGCAGATTGCCAAAGAGTTGGGACTGAAAAAGACCAGTACGCTACGTAAAGAAGAACTGGTATACCGCATTCTGGACGAACAAGCAATCGTCGGTGCTACCAAGAAAGCGGCAGCTGCCAAGTCAAATGAAGACCGTAAAGAAGGGCAGCCTCGCAAACGCTCACGTATCAGCGTGAAAAAAGAAGGCGACAAAGTGTACACAGCAACAAAGGACAAAGCACAAAAACTGGAAGCTAATACTCCTCCCCTGCCAGCACCTGCCCCGCTCTTTAAAGATGAAAATGTACAACCTTCAGAAAAACAGACGGAAAGCGTTGCCGCTCCTGCCAATGACGAAAAGCCTAAGACTAAACGAGGACGTAAGCCCGGAAGCAAGAACAAAGCTACATTGGAAAAGGAACAAAAATTAAATCAGACAAATACTGAAGAACCTATTCAGGAAAAGACAATTCCAACACCGGTAGACAATGATGACATGGAGCTTCCGGAACTGAACCTTACAGGTGGTGACGACTTTATTCCTATCGAAGATCTTCCTTCTGAAAAAATTGAACTTCCGACAGAGTTGCTGGGAAAATTTGAAGCTACAAAAATGGAAGCTGCTCCACAGACAGCGCCTGCCGAGAAACCTGAAAAGGAAAATAAACCCAATAACAACAAATTTCAGCAGCGCCAGCAACGCTACAACAATAATAACCGCAACAACAATCAGAACGGACGCCAGCAACAACAGCAATCTCAGAACAACAATCATACCGTTCCTCAAAATACAACTGCTAACCTTCCGGCTCCTCAGCTTGCCGTTGCAGAACCGGTACAGCCTAAACCGGTAGAAAAACCGTATGAGTTCGATGACATCTTGGCTGGTACGGGGGTTCTGGAAATAATGCCTGACGGCTATGGATTCCTCCGTTCTTCCGACTATAACTATCTTTCTTCGCCAGATGATATTTATGTATCTCAGTCACAAATCAAACTGTTCGGACTGAAAACAGGTGACGTAGTTGAAGGTACAATTCGCCCGCCTAAGGAAGGTGAGAAATATTTCCCGCTGGTAAAAGTATCAAAAATTAACGGACTGGACCCCGGACTGGTACGTGACCGTGTACCGTTCGATCATTTGACTCCGTTATTCCCGGACGAAAAATTCAAGCTCTGTAAAGGATATGACGACAACTTGTCGGCACGTGTTGTCGATCTTTTTGCTCCAATCGGTAAAGGACAGCGTGCTCTGATCGTCGCACAGCCAAAAACAGGTAAAACTATCTTGATGAAAGATATCGCTAATGCCATCGCTGCCAATCATCCGGAAGTGTATATGATTATGCTGCTTATCGACGAACGCCCGGAAGAAGTAACCGACATGGCGCGCAGTGTAAATGCCGAAGTCATTGCTTCTACTTTCGACGAACCGGCAGAACGTCATGTTAAAATAGCAGGCATCGTACTGGAAAAAGCAAAACGCATGGTGGAATGTGGTCACGATGTTGTTATCTTCCTCGATTCTATCACTCGTCTGGCCCGTGCTTACAATACAGTATCACCGGCATCGGGTAAAGTACTTTCGGGTGGTGTCGACGCAAACGCACTGCATAAGCCGAAACGTTTCTTCGGTGCCGCACGTAACATTGAAGGTGGAGGTTCACTGACCATTATTGCTACCGCCCTGATTGATACGGGCTCTAAAATGGATGAGGTTATCTTCGAAGAATTCAAGGGTACCGGTAACATGGAACTCCAACTGGACCGCAACCTGAGCAACAAGCGAATCTTCCCGGCTGTCAACATTACGGCATCAAGTACCCGTCGCGACGATCTGTTACTCGACAAGACAACATTGGACCGTATGTGGATTTTACGCAAGTATCTTGCCGACATGAATCCGATAGAGGCTATGGACTTTGTAAAAGACCGACTGGAAAAGACCAAAGACAACGAAGAGTTTCTGATGAGTATGAACTCATAAGAATAAATTTTATACAGACTGCATGCCCTGTAAGCTTCTGCCTCTATGCAGAATGCTTGCAGGGCTTTTTTATTCATAAGGTTGTATCAGTACACCGGATTCTTATTTTTACCTTTTTTAAAAATTACAATTAGAAACTTTCACCGTACAAACTCTTATCATGTGGAGTTTATTTTCTATATTTAGACCAACAAAACTCATCACATTATGAAAAGGGTAATTTTATTGATAGCCTTATTTGCTGTCACATGGGAGCTTAAAGCACAAAATAGTGATCCGACACGATGGGAAGCAACTGTGGGATTGAACGTTTCCAACCTTGGCGGATTAGGTTCTCGCACCGGATTCCATATAGGAGCCAGAGCTGAATTTCCGATATTTGCCTTGGATACCAAAGGATACATCAACGCGGGAGCTATTTTGTCATTAAAGGGATGTTCGCAAGACCGGCTGGAACTGGGAACCATAAAAACGAATCCTTATTATCTGGATATACCAATCCATTTCGGCTATAAGCATAACATCACAAGAAATGTATCTGTCTTCGGCGAAGTAGGACCATACTTCGGAATCGGATTATTCGGCAAGCACAAACTGAAAGACGTTACGATTACGGATGTAGAAGGGAGTCACGTAAAAGAAGACTATGAAGAAAATGTTTTTGCAGACAATGGTCTGAAACGGTTTGACTTCGGACTCGGATTCCGGATTGGCGCGGAACTACAAAAAAGATACTCTGTTTCTCTGGGATATGACTGGGGATTGCTTAATGAATATAAAAAAGGTGAAACAACTGCCGGAGAATATAGCAACAAGTACTGGGATGCGACACCCGACTTGAAAAACAGGAATCTGACTATTTCTTTAAGTTATAAGTTCTGATTTTTACGAGGAACGAACTAACTGAAATATAAAAGAGAGCTACATGACTCCCTGTAAACGACGGATTATCGCCAACAAACAGCCCCTTAAAAGTTTATCTGTACAACTTTTAAGGGGCTGAATTTTTATCAGTCATCAATGTCGATTACACGATATTTATTGTCGAAGGTTATTTCCCAATGGTTAGTAAGTTTCACTTCATATTCTTTACCTTTACGTTCTATCTGAAGTATCTTTTCTTCGGGATAGTGTGTCTTAACATATGTTTTAACGGGCGCAGGAACGATGGCGGCAGGTATTTCCGATTTCAGACATTTGACTTCAGTCCAATTGCCAGAATGATCAAACTCCAGTTTTTCTCCGTTTGTAAAAATAACATCGTAGGTCTTATTGAATAATCCTGATTCCATTTTTGCCAAGGCTACCTTATGATTTTTAAAATAGGTTGTAATAAAGGTCTGAGCCTTTGTCGGCAATTGCCCCACCTGAATCGGCTTGTCATTATCTGCCCACAACATTGTCTGTACTGAGAAAAAACATACCAGTAAAAAAACGAACTTCTTCATATCTGCATTGTTTTAATTGTTATTACTTGATTATTGTATTGCAAAGGTGCAGAACGAATCTGAAAAGAAAATGAAATAAGGACAGAAATTTTCAAAATTCGGATTCATCTCCAATCAGAATAATACGAAACTGCCAGATTATTGAAATACCCCTACTCCGATCGGCTTAATGTAAATACATGCCTGTTGTCTATATAAGCATAAGCAATCTGTAAATGATTCGATTTACAAATAGAATCAACCAAAGCCAAACCAAGCCCTGTCGAGCCTTCTTTCTTCTGTCCCTGATAGAAGCGCTCGAATATACGCTCACGGTCCAGAGCTTCCTCGCCGGCATTGCTGATTTCGAACGAACTGGAAGTTATCTTTATATGAATGAATCCGTTATCTACATTATGGACAAAAGCGTTTTTCAACAAATTGGTTACCAGTACAGACACTAAGGCATCATTTATGTCTACGCAGAATTCCGAATCACTTTCTACCGTCACCGTAATATTACGATAAGCATACACTTCCTTGTAGTCCTCCAGATAACGGTTGAGAATTTCATTCAGACAAACAGAATGAGTATCTGCAAACTGACCGTTTTCTATTTTACACAGCAACAGCAAAGAACGGTTCATACGCGTCAAATTCTCTAAGGTCTGATGTGTCTTTATCAGCTCATTTAACTGATGTTCTGTCAGGTTTTCATCTTCCATAAGCATTTCCAGGCGGTTACGACAAATGGCGAGCGGTGTCTGCATTTCATGTGAAGCATTTCCAATAAATACTTTCTGCTGTTCAAACAGTTTCTCACTACGCTCGGCATAAGCCATTGCTGCCGTATTCAGTCGACGAAACTCGGTAACCCGTGTTTCATTTTCCAACGGCGCATTCTTTTTTCCTAACTGATAATTGTCCAACCACCTGAGTAATGTATACAGTGGCTTCATATTTTTATGAAATACCCACACATTTATCAGCAGAATAATCAGTAGCAATAAAACATACAAAAATACAATCCACCAGAAAATAGCTCTTAACAAATCAAGTTTCTCAATGGTCGGTGTATAAACTACCAGCTCCATATAACGTTCATCATCTGTCCGGAAAATGGTTATCAGAACGCGTGCCGGCTCCGTTTCATCTTTTTCAGTAATAAATACCATCTCATCGCGGTAAGTTATTTGAGGATGAGATGCCGCATAAGATTTGCTGACTTCGTATAGATAATATTGGTTGTTGGAACCATTGCTGGCTGCCGGCATTTCTTCTCCCGACAAAGCACGAATAATAAGCCCCTCGGAATAATCTTCCAAGGAATCGTCGACCTCATCATTTACCTCATCGACAATCTTTATGTAAAAGAATCCGGCCCACAAGGATAAAACGATAACCAAAGCCAGCGAGATACGCCATAATACTAAATGGAATAATTTCATTCGACTACAAATTTATATCCGAAGCCGTAAACAGATTTCAGTTCGGGAGTTGCTCCTGCATCTTTCAAACGTTTGCGCAAATTTTTTATTTGCGCATAAATAAAATCAAAATTGTCAACTTGATCAATATGGTCGCCCCAGACGGATTCTGCCAGTGTATTTTTATTTACCAAACGCCCCGGACGTGACATAAAATAAATCAGTATATCATATTCCTTCCGGTTCAACTCTATTTCTTTGCCTTGTACCAGCACACGAAACTGATCGGGAAAAACTTCTATATTCCCGACTTGCAATTTGCGTTCACCATCGCGCAGGTTACGACGGAACAGACTTTTTATGCGTGCATGAAGTTCGGCCAAATGAAAAGGCTTGGGCAGGTAATCATCCGCCCCCAAATCGAGTCCATTCACTTTATCTTCCAAAGAATCTTTTGCTGATAAAATAATCACATTCGTACGCTTTCCCAGTGCATGAAGCTCCTCCAGCAAATCAAGTCCATTACCGTCTGGAAGCATGATATCCAACAAGATACAATCGTAGTCATAATCTTCAATCTTCTGCAGGGCTGTACGATAATCCGGTGCTTGAGATACCACATAACGTTCTTTTTCCAAGGAGTTTGTCGTAATCTCCCTTAAATCTTTATCATCTTCTACTATTAATATTTTCATAGTTCTATTTTTTATGGCAAAAATAAGATTTTCATGGAGATATGCAAATACATTCCTTTATTCTCATAACCTATAACTGAACAAATTTCGGGAGAAACACTGACAAACAAAAAAACACATTCCTATTCTTCTTTCCAAAGAATATGGAATGTGTCTGGTTCATATATCTGCCAATAATTTTCTTATTGCACTTTTACCTCTTTGCCAGCATCATACAAATGCTTGGCATCATCAGGAATGGGTTCGTTCATATTATCGAAAGTAAGTATATGTTCGCCATAATAGGCTTCATTGACTTTCAGCTTAATGCCTTTTGCCTTATCAAGTGGAAGTGTATTTAAATTATAACAGACGACTCCAGGATTTAAATTAAGACCGCCCAACGTATCGCCATAGGTATTATAACGATATTCCAAATGTATATAGCCGTCATCGGCAATATCAGGCTGATCTGCTCTTTTTACCAAGCTGACACGATGTTTATATTGCAAAGGACGTTTCTGAGTAAAAATTACATTCAGATAACCACCTCCAATCCATAAATTTTCCAGATATGCCGGATGATCGGCATACTCATCTTCATTTTCGGGAGTCAGGTCTTCTACCGCCTTCGTCAGGAAAGGATAGATTTGTTCAGCTTTGATGCCGACATCATAGCCATAATAATTATCAAACAAAGGATTGAAGACTAAAAAGGCACGCTGTCCTTCTACCAGAGAATAATTCCATATCCCATTGGCAGCTGGAAACATTGTCCCCCATGTATCGCCTGTAAAACTATATACACCCTCTCCTTCTACACGAACTGTTACCCAATCTGAAGCAATGTCGCCAATAGAATAGCCATCATCATCGCTACAAGACTGCCACATACCCGCTAATACGAATATAGCAGCGACCCAGTATTTTCTCAAAATATTCATAGAATTATCATTTTTCTATTTATTAAAGTAAAAAAATACCGAATACTGCATGTATTAATAAAAATTAAGAGGCTATGAAAATCATAGCCTCTTAATCTATCTATTTAAAATTTATTATTCATTGAACCAGCGAACATAGCAGAAGTCCTGACGATAAGGTAATTCTGGATTCTTCGGGAACATACGGTAAGCAACTTTAAAGCTTCCGGCATTAGACAGACTATGAGTAACCTGGAAAGTATACAAATCACCTTCACGTTTAACCATTTCCATAGGAGCTACACAGTAAACATATTCCTTGCCTTCTACATTGGTATAAGTTACAACCATTTCGATACCTATAGCATCGTCAAGTCCCTTTTCATCGACAACACAAGTAATGGTATAATCCTTACCACTTTCTACATTGCCTTGACGCAGCTCTTCGCACTTATCCATTGAAACGACCTGAATAGAATCCCATTTCTCGGCAACTTCTTCTTTCCATTTTGCCAATTCTTTGACTTTAGCAAAATCATTTTCAGCCAATGCGTGGAAACGTTTAGCTTCCTTACTGTAGAACTTATGATAGTAATCGTCCAACTGACGTTTCATTGTATAGTGAGGAGCAATCTGAGCAATAGAATTCTTGATAGTCTTAACCCATCCTTCAGAATATCCTTTCTTGTTGCGCGCATAATACAACGGTAAAATTTCTGTTTCAAGTATGCTATAGATAGTTGCAGCATCCAACTTATCCTGATACTCCTGATTCTGGTAAGTACGTTTATCAGTCAGGGCCCAACCAGCACCTTCACGATAACCTTCCAACCACCATCCATCAAGAACAGAGAAGTTTACAACACCGTTCATCAAGGCTTTTTCACCTGATGTACCAGATGCTTCCAACGGACGTGTCGGAGTATTCATCCAGATATCAACACCAGAAACAAGGCGACGTGCCAGTTTCATGTCATAATTCTCAAGGAAAATAATCTTGCCCAAGAATTCAGGACGCTGAGAAATTTCAACAATCTTCTTAATCAGACCTTGTCCTGCACCGTCATGTGGGTGTGCTTTACCAGCAAACAAGAACTGTACCGGATAGTCAGGGTTATTTACAATCTTAGACAGACGGTCCAAATCAGTAAACAACAAGTGTGCACGTTTATAAGTAGCAAAACGACGGGCAAAACCAATCAGCAAAGCATTCGGATTAATTTTATCCATCAATGATACAACACGAGAAGGATCTCCCTGATTCTTCAACCATGTATCACGGAACTGATCACGGATATAATTAATCAACTTATTCTTTAATGCCAAACGAGTCTTCCAAATTTCTTCATCGGGCACATTGTAGATCTTTTCCCAAATTTTTGGATTGGACTGATCTTTCAAGAATTCCTTGTCAAAATATTTAGCATACAACTGTTTCCATTCAGAAGCACACCAAGTCGGGAAGTGTACACCGTTAGTTACATAACCTACATGGTTTTCTTCTGGGAAATAACCCTTCCATATACCAGAGAACATTTCCTGAGAAACTTTTCCGTGCAGCCAACTTACACCGTTAACTTCCTGGCAAGTATTACAAGCAAAAGTAGACATACAGAAACGTTCATTGTGATCACCCGGATTGATACGACCTAAATCCATCAAATCATCCCAAGAAATACCCATACGCTGCGGATAACCTCCCATGTATTTTCCGAACAAACCTTCGTCGAAATAATCATGACCAGCAGGAACCGGAGTATGAACAGTGTACAATGAAGATGCACGAACTACTTCCAAAGCTTCATCGAACGACATTCCGCTTTCTACATAATCGCACAAACGCTGAACGTTACATAATGCAGCATGACCTTCGTTGCAGTGATATACATCTTTCTTTATGCCTAACTTCTTCAGCAGCAAGACACCACCGATACCTAACAATATTTCCTGTTTCAGACGGTTTTCCCAGTCACCACCATAAAGCTGATAAGTAATAGGACGGTCGAACTCACTGTTCATTTCATTATCTGTATCAAGCAAATACAAAGGTACACGACCTACATTTACTCTCCATACATATGCATGAACATAATAATTCAAATAAGGAACATCAAGTACCATCGGCTGACCATTCTCTTCAGTTACACGTTCCAATGGAAGACTTCCAAAGTTCTGTGCTTCATAATTGGCAATCTGCTGTCCGTCCATAGACAAACTCTGAGTGAAATAGCCGTAACGATACAAAAATCCGATACCGCACATATC
This sequence comes from Phocaeicola sp. HCN-6420, assembly GCF_037890145.1. Lineage (NCBI taxonomy): Bacteria > Pseudomonadati > Bacteroidota > Bacteroidia > Bacteroidales > Bacteroidaceae > Phocaeicola > Phocaeicola sp. HCN-6420. Next base: position 10,233 of record NZ_JBBKBJ010000015.1, on the reverse strand, counting down.
AACGTTGCTGTCTGAAGCTTCTTTCAGATAATCACCCGCCAGAATACCCAAACCACCAGAATAGATCTTCAAGACATGAGTCAGACCGTATTCCATACAGAAATAGGCAACGGAAGGACGAGAAGTATCAGGCTTCTCATTCATATATGCTTCGAATTTATTATAAATGCTATTTATTTTATCCAGAACTTCATGGTTTGTAGACAACGCTTCAAGTTTTTCGTAACTTAAACGTTCCAGCAAAGCGACCGGGTTCTGACCTACGACCTGCCATAATTCAGGGTCCAGTTCTTTAAACATCTCGGTTGCTTCATCATTCCATGCCCACCAAATATTACGAGCCATTTTTCCCAACATCTTCAATGATTCGGGAATACGAGATTTTACATTTACCTCTCTCCATACCGGAGCGTTAGCATAATTCGTTTTGACTTTCATATTGCTTAAAATTAGTATAAGAATTCAAGTTATTTCAAAGAAAGGCGCTTTGCAGCATTACGTAACGCAATGTCGTAGGCCTCATAGTAGTACTGTATAAAGTGTTTCCACAGTGCCTTTTCAGCAATATTTGCCGCATTCTTACGTATTTTATTAATCTCTGTATCAGTCAATGTCGAAAATTCAGTAATCGTATCTTTTATCATATCTGCTACTTCCGAATAATTGTAATCTGTACGATGGATTACTTTTACTCCGTCTTCCAACATAGAGTAACTTCCTTTCAAGGAATTTACCCATAATCCGAATCCGGCCAAATCGGTAGTAATAGTAGGGACTTTGAAAGCAATGCTCTCCAACGGAGTATACCCCCATGGTTCATAATATGAAGGATAAACACTTAAATCCATTCCAATCAGTAGATCATAATACAACTCATTCAATATGCCATCTTTACCATCCAGATAACAAGGGACAAAAACAACTTTTACCTTTGTATCCACAGCATTAGACATATTCAGATATTTCAACATATCCAATACCTGGTCATGACTCATGTTATGCAACCAATGGGTAATAAACGGACACTCCAGAGGAGTATCATAGTCTTTGCCACTATCCAGACGCTCACGCAAATCTTCACGAGCCTCACCTACCCATCCTGGTACATAGATAAACGCCAGAATATCTTTCTTCAAGTTCTTGTCACGTGTAAGTCTGTTCAATGCTTCCAGATAGACATTGATTCCTTTATTCTTAAATTCATAGCGTCCACTGGTTCCAATAATCATTGTTTCATCGGTAAGATGAATGCCCATTAGTTTGTTTGCCATGTTCAACAGAGTGGCACGGGCATGCTTACGTTTTTTAGCAAAAGCCGTACCCTTAGGAACAAAATCATCCTCAAAGCCATTCATGAGAACAACATCTGCCGACTTATCCAACAATTCACTACATTCATGATTCGTAATCTCACTTACCGTAGTAAAACAATCTACATGATGTGCAGTCTGCTTTTCAATAGAGTGTTTTGACTCCATATTAAGTTCCCGCGCCATCTGGTCGCCATTATAAGCAAATAAATAATCGTAAAGAGGTTTATTGTTTCCGGCAATTGAACGTCCGATAGAAGTAGCGTGAGTAGTGAAGATTGTTGCAATTTCAGGAACGTGTTTCTGTATATATAAGGCTCCCAGTCCGGTCATCCATTCATGTGCCTGATAAATAACTTTATCAGAGGCTTTCAAGTTATACCTATAATAGCTTTCTACTACCTTTCCTGCTGCATATGAGAACATGGATGCTTCATCATAATCACCATAAGCGTGAAGGGAATCTACTTGGAAGTCGATCCATGCTTGGGTATAAATATCATTCTTTTGAGCATAGTACGAAGTGAAATCTACTAAAATAGCAATTGGATGTCCCGGGACATTCCATCGTCCTATACGTATTTTCAGTCCATCTTCTTCTGTAGCATGTTTACGCCATGCCAGCAACATCTTTTCATCTTCGGTAAATAGAGGATTCTCTTTTCCTAGCCAAACATCCGGACCAATAAAGAAAATCCTGTCAGGAAATACGTTCTGCAGGGTTTTCGCCCTTGTTGATAGTACAGTATAGATACCCCCTACCTTATTGCACACCTCCCAACTCGATTCAAAAATGTAATCAGGTGTTAATAGCTGTTTCATCATCATCTTTAATATTTTCTAAATCAGGCACGAAGTTACAAAAAACATTTAATAAGGCGAAGAAATAAAAGTTTTTTATTCCATTTTCACCTATTACTAATAAAAAAACGCCTTGGCTTTATTCCTTTAAAGCCAAGGCGTTTCGAGAAAATATCAGAAGACTCTTTCAAAGGACTTCCAATACCCGCTCGTTTATTATACTAATTTATGCAAGTGCAGAACCCATCAAGAATGTAGCAGCAAGAGCTACAATTGCATACAATTCCGGGAATACGGCCAAAATCAAAGTATTACCAAATACATTGTGTCCTTGTCCGATAGCTGCAATACCATTTGCGCAAACCTGTCCCTGACGAATAGCCGAGAACAATGCGACCAATCCCAAGCCAATACCAGAGCCAAGAACAGCACAAGCCTGAATAGCCGAAATTTCGGGAGTCAAAACATTAAAGATGCTCTGGAACATAAAGTAACCGGCAAAACCATACAATCCCTGAGTACCCGGAAGGGCTGTCAAGACCAAGAAGTTACCAAATGCACTATCATTTTTCTTCAAAGCTCCAATTGAAGCATTACCTGCAATTGTTACGCCATAAGCACTACCAATTCCTGATAAACCAACCATAATTGCGATGCCAATGTAGGCAATCAAAAGATTCATTTCCATAATTTATAAGATTTAATTTTTAGTTTTTTACTTTGTTATTATTAGTTTTTAAAAGGTTTATATTCCTTTCCGCCTCCTTCATATCCCGAATTCTTAAAGAACTCTACAAAAGTCAGACGCATCGGGTGCACCATTGCTCCCAGTACATTCATAAACATATTTATAGCATGTCCGATTACAAAAATCAAGACCATAACTATCGGACCGGCAATGACATTATCAGGACTCATTCCCACAGCCAAACTATTAAATACACTTGCCAAAATTCCTCCCGACAATCCTAATGCGAACAGACGGACATACGACAAGACATCACCTAACAGACCTGTAGCCATGTTATAACTATCCCATAGTCCCAGACCAATATTTATAAAAACATTCTTTCCCGGACTATTGTACAAGTAGGCCATCAATACTCCGATAACCAAGAAGACCAAATGAATCGTTCCACCCATCGGCATGAAGCCTGGAGCAGCAAAAGCAATAGCCGTACTAACCAGGATAAAAAGCCATCCGATTGTAGCGACAGCATATTTAAAGCCGAACTGGATTGTCTGATTTACAGCCTTTAGTATCATACCAAAGATAATCTGTACACCTCCCAATATCAGAGAAAGATTGAACATCTGCTGGTTATCCAGCGAAATTGCTTCTTTCAAGCTCTGGAAAAGAGGAAGTTGAATATCATACAGATTAAATCCAAAACAAGTACCAGTCAAAAGCCCGCACACCATTGTAGAAGCCCCCAGCAACTGTACCAATGTAAGAATTGGCTTCATCGAAGCTGATATGTTCTTTGCTACAAGCCGATAAATAGTGACAGCCAGCAACATGAACAAGCCATAACCCGAATCACCCAAACACAATCCGAAGAACAGCATAAAAAATGGAGCAAAGAACGGAGTCAAATCCAATTCATTATACTTCGGAAGCATATACAAACGCATTATCGGTTCAAAGAGCCGGAAGAATCCTTTGTTATCAAGCAAAATAGGGACATCATCCTCTGGAGTAGGATCTGCTACTTCGTAGTACACCTCCTTTGTTTCCAAGAAACGCTCTATTTCGCCAATACGTTCGGCCGGCGCCCATCCTTGCAACAACATCAATTTATTATCAGCAAGTGAATCCGTATTCAATACAACTTTAGAGAACTCTATCTGCGAATGCACCTGTGCTTGCGCAACTTGCAAATCAGGAATAGCAGATGCTGCCAGTTCCTTCATTCGCGTCTGCAGTTCGTCATTCTGCTTTATCAGATCCTCTTTCCGTGTCTGAAGGTCAGACAGAGAACAATCCGGCAATTTAGCAGCTTCCACTTCCAAGTCGACGTTTTTACCAACCGGAACAACTGTCACAAAATACAACTTCGAACCAACATGATTGATAATTATTGCATTATACAAATTAGTCCACTCCTCCTTAAACTGTTTATCAGAACAAATGTAGAAATCAATCTGATAACCAGCATCACGAAGGCGGTCCAAGCTCGTTGGTTCAAAATTTCCCCACGGTTCCAATTGCAAAAGTTCTTTTTCTACAGCCTGAAGTTTATGAGATACCTGTTGTATCTGTTGTTGGAGGCCCTCAAACTCCGCAAGGGTTTCCTCTCCCTTCTCAACATTTCCGGTATGAGCAACCGCAGGAATATTCAAGCCTTGCAACATTTTTATAGTTGCAGCATAACGTGCCGATAAGCGGATACTTTCTTGTAAGGCCGCATTCTCAGCACTACCTTGTGCTTTGGTAGCCACATGTACCACTCCCAAGTCGCGTATACTCTTTAAAAAGGCATCATATTCTTTATGATAAACCAGAAACGTAAGTTTCTTCATCTTAGCAATCATACCTCAGCCTCCTTTCTTTTTTCCTGAATCGATTTCAGAATCTTCTGAGAAGATTTCGACAAGTTCTCTTCATCTTCCATGAAACGCTTGATTTTTCTCAGCGCATCCTGATAACCGGGTATCTGAACCTTCTCAAAAAGATTCACTTTCTGCGTAGTTTTCTTACGCGCATGTTCCAGCAAGCTCAATTTGGCGAGTGTAAATTCTCTTTCAATGGCTGTACGAGCCAACTCTTTCAGTAAGTGAATACCATCGGCATACCATTTAGGACTACAAAATAAGCTAAACGGCCGAATCTCAAAATCCACATCTTCCAAAAGCGGTACACGTACTCCAGCAATCTTACGTACGCCCAAATGAACATCCTTCACCTTTATCAATGAAGCATCAAATTCATTCCAGAGTGCGAACATGGCTTCATAAGCCTGAATTTGTTTTTCCAGGCTTCCTTCAAGTTCCACAGCCTCAGTCTTGCAGCGCTTTACCTCCAGTCGCAGCGCACTTTCCTTATTTTTAATAATAGGAAGCGTACGCACACGAATCTTGAGCTGCTTCTCAAGCTGTTGCAACGAAGTTTTATTATATTGAAATTTTATAGCCATTTCTCTGTGAATTTATGAATTACTTTTTCCAGTACTGATCAACAAATTCTTTCTTGATATTAACTTCTTCCGGCTTAAAGTATTTACTGAACAATCCCCAAGTCACATCAAGCATTTCTGTTGTATTCAGGTTAACATCGATAGCTAGTAACTGGTTTGCATAATCCTTTGCAAAAGCCAGTGCACGTTCGTCGTAGTTGGTCAAATCGAAACCGTTCTCCATCTTAGTCTTCGCATTAGCTGCATCAGCATACAAACGTACGGCTGCATTCATAACCTGCGGATGATCTTTACGTGTTTTTTTACCACTAACCAACTGTTTCAAACGCGACAATGAACGGAACGGGTCTACGATTACCTTACCGATGTCACTATCACGACGTAAGAACAACTGTCCTTCAGTGATATATCCAGTATTATCAGGAACTGCATGTGTAATATCGCCGCCCGACAAGGTCGTTACCGCAATAATCGTAATAGAACCTCCGGTCGGGAACTGTACAGCCTTTTCATAGATCTTCGCCAAATCTGAATACAATGAGCCCGGCATAGAATCTTTCGATGGAATCTGGTCCATACGGTTCGACACGATAGCAAGCGCATCAGCATACGAAGTCATATCTGTAAGCAGAACCAACACCTTCTGATTATGCTCAACAGCAAAATATTCGGCAGCAGTCAAAGCCATATCAGGAATCAGCAAACGCTCTACAGGAGGATTTTCGGTAGTATTTACAAAACTGATAATACGATCCAACGCACCAGCATTCGAGAAGACATTCTTAAAATACAAGTAGTCATCGTTCGTCATACCCATACCGCCCAGAATAATTTTATCCGTTTCCGCGCGTAATGCCACATTCGCCATCACCTGATTGAAAGGCTGATCAGGATCTGCAAAAAACGGGATTTTCTGTCCGGACACCAACGTATTATTTAAATCGATACCCGCTATACCAGTTGCAATCAACTCAGAAGGCTGTTTTCGACGTACAGGATTTACCGATGGTCCGCCAATTTCGACTTCTGTACCCTCAATCTCCGGTCCCCCGTCAATAGGCTCACCGAAAGCATTAAAGAAACGTCCCGCAAGCTGTTCGCTTACTTTCAGCGTAGGCGATTTACCTAAGAATACAACTTCTGCATTAGTCGGAATGCCTTCTGTACCTTCAAATACCTGGAGTGTTACCTCATCACCAGCAATCTTAACCACCTGGGCCAGCTTGCCATTCACCATAGCCAGTTCATCATAGCCCACCTCCGTTGCTTTCAACGAACATGTAGCCTTTGTAATCTGGCTAATTTTAGTATATATTTTTTGAAACGCTTTTGTTGCCATTTTCTTTTACTTTATAAGTTTACTTCACACTTCTTTCGGCAACCAATGTAGCAAGCTGCTTACGGAAATCTTCATATTGTTCAGATTTATACTTAGAGTAGTTCATCTGCTTACAAATATTTATCATTTTCTTGAAGTAATCCATTACCTCCACAAAGGTCTCAAACTTGAAGTCCGTGTGACAAATATCAATAATCATATTCACAATATCCTCCTGACGCTCCATCGGAGTAACAGAATCTACTTCATCGAACGCATCCTGCTGCAAGATAACAAAGTCAATCAGTTCCGACTTCCAGAAAATTACATGATATTCTACAGGAACACCATCATCCCCTAAAATATTAATCTGTTCGGCAATTTCCTTTCCACGCAACAAACGAGTTTTCAGTTCATTCACTTTTCCTGTCCACTGTCCATTGATACGCTCTGTAATATATTTTTCAAATTCCGGATATTCCAAATACTTTGAATATGAGTCAATCGGGTTTACAGCTGGATAACGTTTACGGTCGGCACGTTCCTGCTCCAAAGCATAAAAACATCGTGCTACCTTTTTTGTATTTTCCGTTACCGGCTCTTTCAGGTTACCACCTGCCGGTGATACCGTTCCGATAAAAGTAATAGAACCAGTTGCACCATTATACAGATGTACGAATCCGGCACGTCCATAGAAATTGGATATAATAGCAGAAATATCCATCGGAAACGCATCTGGTCCCGGAAGTTCCTCCATACGGTTAGACATTTCACGCAAAGCCTGTGCCCAACGAGAGGTAGAGTCGGCCATCAACAAGACCTTCAATCCCATGGCACGATAAAATTCAGCCATTGTCATAGCAGTGTATACAGATGCCTCACGTGCTGCAACCGGCATATTAGAAGTATTTGCAACGATAATTGTACGCTCCATCAGCTTACGACCAGTATGTGGATCTACCAGTTCGGGGAACTCCGTAAAGATTTCTACTACCTCATTCGCACGTTCACCACAAGCAGCTATAATAACGATATCAGCTTCAGCTTGTTTAGAAATAGCATGCTGCAACACAGTCTTTCCCGTTCCAAACGGACCAGGAATAAAACCTGTACCTCCTTCTACAATCGGATTCATTGTATCAATGACGCGCACACCTGTTTCCAGCAATTTATACGGACGTGGCTTTTCAACATAATTCGTCATAGCCTTTTTCACCGGCCATTTCTGAATCATATTTACTTTAATGTCTTCACCTTCCTTATTTGTCAAAACAACGACTGTATCTTCGATAGTATAATCACCTTCTACAACAATCGACTTCACCTTGTAAGTTCCATGAAGTTGAAAAGGTACCATAATCTTCAACGGCTGATGGTTCTCTTCCACTTCACCCAACCAAGCAGAAGGTCCTACTTCATCACTCACCTTTACTATTGGCTTAAAATGCCATTTCTTTTCCTTATCCAATGGATAAGTATATTGTCCACGTTTCAGGAAGATTCCTTCCATTTTGTCAAGGTCATTCTGCAAGCCATCATAATTTTTCGATAGCATGCCCGGTCCCAAAGTTACTTCCAACATATGACCTGTAAATTCGGCCTCGGCTCCAACTTTCAGTCCACGTGTACTTTCGAACACCTGTACATATACATTTTTACCCACAACCTTGATAACTTCGGCCATCAAACGGTCACCTCCGGTAGTTATATAACAGATCTCATTCTGAGCCACAGGACCGTCAACAGTCAGCGTAACCATATTGGCGATAACGCCTAAAACAGTTCCTTTTGTTGCCATTCTTATCTTTTTTTATTATTTTCTAAATTCTTCTGGTATTTGAACTTCATTCTTTAAATTCTGAATCATTTTGCGGAACAATTCATTTCCTTTATCCTTATCCAATGAAATCCAACGTTCAATCATTTCAAGTTGCATCAAGAAAACGAAGACACGCTCAATTGTAAAATAATGAAAGAAAGATTCATCTTCCAGCCATTTCCACTTTAACGTATCGACCTTTTTCTCTCGTTCTACCAGTTCCTCAATATCAGAAATACGCTGCAATGTTTCAAAATATTCAAGTGTTTCGTTTAATCCAAAATCACGTGCATTCGATGTACGCAACTGCTCACATATACTTGTTTCTCCGACAATAACATTTGACACATCCATTTTATATTTCCGCGCCGCCAAAGCAGCAAGTATATTGTTTAAGTTTAAATTAAACTCAAACCACGAGGCAATAAAGGCATTACAGCATGCCATTCCATAAGAAAAATATAATGAAGCTAATATATCTTCAGCGCGATATAATTCTTCTTGTGAAAGTCTGAAATATTGAGTAACGAAATCTACCAAATAGGAAGGAAATCTTTTATCCGGAATATCTCCATCGCGCACAGCATCAATCAGTTGGAGTAATTCTTCAGATGAAAAATTTCCCCTCCCCTCTGTCGCAACATCCTTATTTTTCAAGAGCTTCAGCAAGTCTGTATTATCAAATTTTAGATAAAATAAATCTATCAGCTTCCGATCTTGAACAGATAATTCTGGATACAACTCCGACTTAAAATCAGCCACAGAATAACTTAATTTACCATCATCCAGTGAGATATCAGGCAAACCAGCTACCAGACAATAATATGTACTCATAGTTTTCTGTTAAAACAACATTTCGACTAGCTGAGGACGAAGAAACTCTTTAAAGTAATTTTCAAATTCCTCTTCACCAAAATTCACTTTATACGATCCATCTGCCGGTGAAACAGAAAAAAGCGCCTTGGCCCCATTTACTTCTTCTATTTTAACCCCCTTATCAAGCAAAGACTTAACATCCGAGGCAAAATACTTCTTTAATGATTCAGCATCTTTTACAGAAATGACAATGGGTTCGTTTGCTGACCATTGAGTAGCCAATGCTACAATAAATTTGTTGAAATAATCTTTATCTGCAATAAATCCTTTTACTGCATCCGAAACAGTCTGATTTGTCAATAAATTAGTAACTTCTGTTTTCAGTGCATTCAGGGCCTGTCCCGCAAACAACTTCAATTCGGACTTTGTGTTCTCCGTTAATTCATCAGCAGATTTACGAGCATTAGCTATAATTCCTTCAGCTTCCTTCTCTGCATCAGCAATCAACTTCTGAGCTTTCTTCTGAGCCTCTTCGATAAGTCGCTGCGCTTCTTCATTACCCTTTTCCACCCCTTCACGATAAATCTTATCAGTGAGCTCCTGAATTTTGTTTTCCATAATAATTATTAAACTTTAGTTATATAAACTTACAATTTTAGCAATTGTAATTGTTACAATATCTGAAGTCAAATATACTAAATAAGCCTTAATCACCTACTATTTCGAAGGAAATATTTCCGCTCAAAAGAAAAGATTTTAATTTCACAGTCATGAAGATGTAATATGCTATTAGCCCGACATGTTTTTCAACATAAATAGATAGGAATAGACTATTTCCTCACTAACAGATAGCGCTGAATGCATTATCAATATTAATAAGCTTCGGCATTTTCTATTAAGCTCCCATTTGTCATCATTTCCTGAGCATCCGGAGAAGTTACCATGCGGGAGGGGAAGCCCTTCGCCCGCCGTCAGGAGTCCCGGGGCAGGGACATAAAAAAAGGTCCCGCAGCAACGTTGCTGCAGGACCCT